>CACZSC010000084.1 GCA_902783755.1 uncultured Ruminococcus sp.
GAACAACAGCTCGTGATCTCTGACGTGATTGGAACCCCAGACTACGGACAGGACCGAGAGACGGGTGCATTTGACCATTCCGAAGACAGCCAGGACGACCAGGTGGATGAGTATGAATGTCTTGATAATGTTTCTGGCCTTATCTTTGTAATATATCATGAAAGCGACCTCACCTGCTGTTAGTGCATACTGTATACTGCATTGTACACCGCCTCTCTCGATTAGTCAATATATTTTTATCGAAAAATAATAAAATTGACTCTCCGGGCCGATGACAGCATTGCATGAAAAAGGGATAATATGATATAATCAGAAAAACTTTTAAGAGGGAGGGACGGATCCATGCGCAGCAGATCGTATCTTGACGACAGGATATCTGTCCCTCAGGATCGTATAGCAGATCTTACAAACCGGAAGTTTCCAGAAACCGTTCTGATCAAGGCGGACGGAGGTTTGCAGGTGGATGCCGGCGATGACGTATATGCCGGCCAGCTTATATCACGGAGCGGCGACAACGGAGAGGCCGAGGTATATTCCAGCGTTTCCGGAACCGTAAGGTCGATATCGGAATCCGGCGGACAGGTATATATCGAGATCGCAAACGACGGTTCGCATAAGCCGGATCCGGGCTGTGTGCCCTTCGGCAAGCAACTGAAAGAGTGCTCGTGTGAAGACCTGTCCGAGATTGCCCGGAAGGCCGGGATAACTGAAGGGTCTGGAAGCGGGGAGCCCCTTTCAGAGAAGATCGGAAGGGTATCGTCGAAGGTCGATTCGCTGTTTATAGACTGCATCGGCAGCAATGCATACCTTCCCGTGCCGGGAAGGATCGCCCGGGATCAGACGGCCTCTCTGCTGAACGGTATAAAGATACTCATGATGGCGACAGGCGCACGGAAGACTTACATCGTTGCGGAAGATGCAGGGGATGGCCCTCTCGGCCGCCTGAAGGAACTGGCCGGGAAAACCGGATTCGTCAGAGTGCTGGGAATAAAAAGCAGACAGATTGAATACCCGCACATCATTACTCCGGAAATGGTAAAGAAGCTGACATCGGATTCAGCCGGCAGATACGCCGTATTCTTCCCGGAATCCTGCTGTGACCTGTACAGGGCTTTTTCAAAGGGCACGCCGTGCATATCGAAGACCATAACAGTCGGCGGCGACTGCATCGGGCATTCCGGAAATATTACGGTCCCGCTGGGTACCCGTATAAGCGATATCATAAGGATAAGCGGGGGGACGACGGAAAAGCCCGGCAGGATCGTGATCGGGGATCCCATAACAGGGGAAAGCGCCTCAGACTGGGATGAGACCGTGACGAAGACCACGGACGCCGTGTATATCCTGTCCGAGAAAGTGACACCGTACAGACCGCCTGCTCCGTGCATCAGATGCGGGAAGTGCGACGATGCGTGCACATTCGGCGTGATACCCGCATATATCGTGAGAAACTCCGGCAGGGGAACACGAATTCTACGAAGGTACGGCGCAGGATGGTGTACCGAGTGCGGCCTGTGTTCCTGCGTATGTCCCAGCGGAATAGATATATTGGAAGAGATAAGGAAGGCGAAAAGGGATCTCTGATCCCGCGCACTCCGGAAACGTACAGAGGTTTGAGATGTATACATCCGGCAGCAGTTCATCACAACAGAATAGTCCCGGAACAGGAAAACTTCCTTACGTTTTCAGGGAATTCGCCCGTCCTCACCTGAGAGGTTCAAATTCTGTCAGGGGGATGATGCTGGACGTTATCCTGGCGCTCCTTCCCATAGTGGCGTGGTCCGTGTTTTCCTTCGGTTGGCGCGCGTTGCTTATAGTCGCGGTATCGGTCATTTTTTCCGTGCTTTTCGACTTGATTTTCTGCAGGATTGCGAAAAGGGAAACTCAGGCGGCGGATCTTTCCGCCGTCGTGTCCGGCCTCGTGTTCGGCCTCACTCTCCCGGTTACGGTCCCTCTCTGGCTGCCTGCCGCGGGAGCGTTCGTTTCGATGATCATTTTCAAACAGGTGTTCGGAGGTACCGGGAAAAATCCCGTTAACCCGGCAATGTGCGCGAGAGCGCTTCTGTATCCTGTCGTATCCATGGTGTCGATCATGACACCGGCGGGATGCAGGTTCGATTCTCCCGCCCTGGTTCTTTCAGACGAAGCTGTGGCGGCGGTGCTCGGAGCCCATGAGGCGCCCGACGCATACAGAGCGGTCGATTACATAGTCGGGAACACCGAGGGGACCATCGGCGAGATATCCGCCGTGCTCATCCTGGCCGCAGCTGTTTTCCTTTGCGTAAGGAAGACCGTATCCTGGCAGGTGCCTGCTGCTTTTGCGGGCACGGGACTGGTCATAATATTCATTTCAGTGATGTTCGGGCCTGATATCCGGGAAACGCTGACTGCAGTACTGGGTTCCGTACTGTTCGTTTCGGTATTCTCTGCAACGGACCCGGTGACGTCACCGGTCATTCCGGCCGGACGGCTCATATACGGAGCGGGATGCGGGATTTTGGCAATGGCTCTGTACTTCCTGTTCAGGATCAACGGCACCTATTTTGCCGTTCCCGTGATGAATCTGCTGTCAAAACCCATCGATGACATGGTACTGAGAATACGGATGAAAAAATCGTTTCGATGACGGTTTTTCTGTCAGCAAATCCCTTGCAAATGGATGAAAATGTAATATAATATGAAGTGATGAACACTCGGCCCAGCCGGGGATCAGATAACAAAAAAACAAATATAAATATCCGGAGGATTGAACGATGACAAGCGCTTCAGACATTGTAAGAGTAGGTATCATCGGCTGTGGCGGTATCGCAAACGGCAAGCACATGCCCTCACTTCACAAGCTCGAAGGAGTTCAGATGGTAGCTTTCTGCGACCTCATAATTGAGAGAGCGGAAGAAGCCAAGAAGATGTACGGCACGGAAGACGCGAAGGTCTATACGGACTACAAGCAGCTGCTGGAAGACAAGACGATTGACGTCGTGCATGTGTGCACGCCCAACCGCTCGCACAGCTTCATCACAGTGGACGCCCTCGAAGCCGGCAAGCACGTCATGTGCGAAAAGCCGATGGCAATCAACTCCATCGAAGCACAGAAAATGCTCGATGCAGCAAAGAGGACAGGAAAGCTCCTGACCATAGGATACCAGACCAGACAGTCAGCGGAAGCGCAGTTCATAAAGCACGAGGCAGAGATCGGCACCTTCGGAGACATCTATTTCGCGCGCGCATGTGCCGTACGCCGCCGTGCAGTCCCCACCTGGGGAGTGTTCCTCAACGAGTACGAACAGGGCGGCGGTCCCCTCATCGATATCGGAACGCATGCTCTTGACCTTACACTGTGGTTCATGGACAACTACAAGCCGAAATACTGCGTAGGAACCGCTTACCATGCTCTCAACAACGATACCAACCAGGGCAACGCCTGGGGATCATGGGATCCGGAAAAGTTCACTGTTGAGGACTCCGCATTCGGTTTCATAGTAATGGAAAACGGCGCGACTATCTCCCTTGATGCTACCTGGGCTCTCAACACTCTGGAAGTCAGGGAGGCATGCTGCCAGATCTGCGGTACCAAGGCCGGAGCCGATATGTTCGACGGCGTCAGGATCAACGGCATACGCCAGAACAAGCAGTATGTGTTCAAGCCTCAGTTCGAAGCAGGCGGAGCTGCTTTCTATGAAGGCATAGACGACAACGACCCGCCGCTGAAGGAGGCTTATCAGTGGATCCAGGCAGTACGCCAGAACAAGAATCCGACCGTGCTTCCGGAACAGGCGATCGTCATTACGAAGATACTTGAGGGCATTTACACATCCGCCAAGACAGGTGATATCTTCAGATTCTGATTTTTTAGAAAATGAATACGGAGAGGAAAGATTATTGCTTTCCTCTTCGTTTTGGAACGACAAATACAAGCGGAGGAATAAA
>CACZSC010000085.1 GCA_902783755.1 uncultured Ruminococcus sp.
CCTGGTCTTCTCAAGGGCTGCTTCCGTCCGCCACTTCTCTATGTTCGCGTGGTGCCCGCTTATGAGGACCTCCGGCACTTCCCTTCCCATCCAGACCGGAGGCCTGGTGTACTGGGGATATTCCAGGAGCCCGTCCTCGAAGCTCTCCTTCTCATAGCACTCGGGCTCCGACAGGACCCCTTCGCAGAGCCGTCCCACGGCGTCAGCCACGATGCACGCGGGGATCTCCCCGCCCGTCAGCACGAAATCGCCTATGGATATCTCCTCGTCCACGATCTCGTCTATGAGCCTCTGGTCCACGCCCTCGTAGTGCCCGCAGAGTATGGCGATCTCCTTTTTTTTGGAGAGCCTCTTCGCGTCCTCCTGGGTGAACACCTTACCGGCGGGGGACATGTATATGACGTAGGGCTCGGCGCCTGTCTCCTCCGGCGGCTCTTCTCCGGCATCCTCGGACAGGCAGCTGTCCCTTACGGCCTCGTAGCACCTGTAGATCGGGGGAGCGGCCATCAGCATGCCCTTGCCTCCGCCGTAGGGGGTGTCGTCCACCCGCCTGTGCTTGTCCTCGGAATAGTCCCTTATGTTATATGTCCGTATATCCAGCTTCCCGGCCTTCCTGGCCCTTCCGATTATGCTCTCGGAAAGGATATAGTCCACGAATTCCGGGAACAGGGTCATGATGTCTATCCTCATACCGTGTCCCTCATCCCTTCGATCAGTTTCACGTATATGCCGGCGCCTTCGCCTTCGTCGACTATCCTTTTCACGAACTCGTCCACCACGGGGATCATGAAGGATCCGCCCTTCACATCCCTCACCACGTATATCTCCCGGCCCGCCGGGGATATGACGTCCTCGAGCACCCCGGTCTTCTCCCCGGTGGCCTCGTCTATGACGTCGAGCCCGATTATGTCCGCCACGAAGACCCCGCCGTCCTTCAGGCGGATGTCGTCCCTGTCGCAGTAAAACACGGTGCCCTTGAAGGGTATGGCCTGCTCCACGGTGTCTATCCCGTGGAAGGACATGAGGACCATGTTCTTCTGGACCGACGCGGCCCTTACCCTCACGGGGGCGTAGCCTCCCGCCTTGTCCTTCATGTACAGAGTGCGCAGCTTCGCCAGGGTCTCGGGCGTGTCGCAGTACGACTCTAGCCTGAGGGTCCCCCTTATCCCGTGGGTGCTCACGGCCCTGCCGCACTCAAGATATTTCTGTTTCACAAAAGCACCTCCTAACAGAAAACCCCGGATCCCGGGAACCGAGGTTTTTCTCTTCTCTATAGATATGAAGCCAGTCTGCAGAAGTCGGCGGCGGACAGTTTCTCCCCGCGTATGTCGGCTCTGAGGCCGCATTTTCCGAGAGCTTCCGCCACTTCGGCCTTGCCGTAGGCCGCCGAGAGCGCGTTTACAAGAGTCTTCCTTCTCATACCGAAGGCAAGAGCGATCAGATTCTTAACTTTGCTGTCAAATCTTCTGATTTCCACTTCATCGGCCGGAGTTTCGGGAAATCCGGTGATCCCCTTGTGAGGCACCATCATCACGACGGACGAGGTGACTTTCGGCGGCGGCAAAAAATTGCCGGGAGAGACGTCGAACAGTTTCGAGACGTCCGCTCTCAGGGCTATGGACGCTGTTATGGAGCCGTAATCGGCCGAGCCCGCCGGGGCGGCCAGCCTTCTCGCCACCTCGGTCTGGACCATGAATGTCATGAAGGCGAGGGGCATTGGCTTCGAAGGGTCGAAGGACTCCATTATCTTCATTATGACCGGGGACGTAATGTAATACGGAAGGTTGGCGCAGATGCCCACGGTCCCTCCGGCCCCGGTTATATCGGAAAAATGCTCTTCAATGAAGGCGGGCAGATCCGTTGCGAGAAAATCCCCCTCCGCCACGGAAACGTTGTCATACTCCCCTAAGGCCTCGCCGAGCAGCGGGATGAGCCCTCTGTCGAGCTCCACCGCCACCACCCTGTCGAACTCCTCCGCCAGGCACTGGGTGAGAGCTCCCGCGCCGGGACCTATCTCGATGACACCCGAGGGACTTCCTGCCATGGATGCGGCCGCCCGGGCGATCCTCTGGGGAACGGCCGGGTTCACGAGGAAATTCTGTCCGAAGGACTTCTTCGTGCTGACGGAATACTTATCCATCAGCTCCCTTACCGTCCTCATGTTGCAAAGGTCGTAATGCATGCCCTATATTATCTCTATGCTGTATCCGACGGTATAGGATTCGCCGGGGGCAAGGGTCTTAGCGTACTTCTTGCTGGAGGCCTCCCTGGTCTCGTCCACCCCTGCCGGCAGCCCGTTCCAGGGCTCTATGCAGAGGAAGGGTGAATGCTTCCCAATGGGAGTCCAGAGGCCCAGGGCGTCGAAACCGTCGAAGATGAACCTGAAGCCCCGTCCCGTCTTCTTCGACGTGAGGCTCACGGCCTTCTCCGGAAGGTTCTCTATGATCAGGGCGTCGTTGTCGAAGTCCTGATACTTCAGGCATATCCTGTTGGTCCTCTTAAGCTTTCCGAGCTTGGGCACCGAGGGATCCATGTACGAGTCCTTCGTCACGGACACCGTGCATTTCTTCGCGTTGTCGAAGGTGAGGACATGGTCCTCGAAGCCTCCGTCCTCGGGCCTCAGGGGCACGTTGAACCCCGGATGGCCTCCGAGGCAGAACACCATCTCGTCCTTATCCAGGTTCTTCACGGTGAACTTCGCGGAGAATCCCGTGTCGGACACGGAATAGTCCGCGTCCAGCACATAGAAGAACGGGAACATGGTGAGGGTCTCTTCAGTGGCCCTCTGCTCCACTACAACCCGGTCCTTGGATATGAACACGGGCTCGAACTGTCTCTTTCTCGCGATGCCGTGCTTGGGCATGGGATATTCCCTGCCGTCGTAGGCGATGATATCGTCCTTCGCCCGGCAGCATACCGGGAACAGTATGGGAGCCCTTCCGGACCAGTGTTCCGGCAGTCCCTGCCATACGTACTCGGCCCCGCCGTTCACGAAGGATACGAGCTCGCCGCCGAAGGTATCCACACATCCGTGTGACTTTTCCGACCGTATGTTTACTAACATGACGACTCCGATCTTAAAATTCCAGCTTCTCCTCTATGTACCTGCTCACTTCGGATATGGGCATGCGGACCTGCTCCATGGTGTCTCTGTCGCGGACCGTCACGCAGCCGTCTTCGACCGAGTCGAAGTCGTAGCAGATGCAGAAGGGAGTTCCTATCTCGTCCTGACGTCTGTATCTCTTGCCTATGGAACCTGCATCGTCAAATTCCACGTTGAATTTCTTTGTAAGGGTGTCGAAGAGTTCCTGTGCGTTTTCCGACAGTTTCTTCGAAAGCGGCAGCACTGCGGCCTTCACGGGCGCGATGGCCGGGTGCAGGTGCAGCACCACTCTCACGTCGTTCTTCTCCTCGTCCACGGTCTCCTCGTCGTAGGCGTCGCACAGCAGAGCCAGTACGCTCCTCTCGACGCCCAGGGAAGGCTCGATCACGTAGGGGATGTATCTCTCGTTGGCTTCCTGGTCGAAATATGTCAGATCCTTTCCGGACACGTTCTGATGCTGCGTAAGGTCGTAGTCCGTGCGGTCCGCCACGCCCCAGAGCTCGCCCCAGCCGAAGGGGAACCTGAACTCGAAGTCCGTAGTGGCCTTGGAGTAGAAGCAAAGCTCTTCCGGATCATGGTCCCTCAGGCGGATGTTCTCGTCCTGAAGGCCGATGGACAGGAGCCACTGGTGGCAGAAGGATCTCCAGTAGTTGAACCATTCGAGGTCCGTTCCGGGCTTGCAGAAGAACTCAAGCTCCATCTGCTCGAACTCGCGCACGCGGAAGATGAAGTTGCCGGGAGTGATCTCGTTGCGGAAG
>CACZSC010000086.1 GCA_902783755.1 uncultured Ruminococcus sp.
ATCAGCGTATAGGGAGAACAGTACGCTCCCTCGTTCGGGGATTTGTCGAGTTCCCTGAGATATATGTCAGTGACGTCTTTCTTTATGACCCTGTTTTCCTGACAGTACTGTTTTACGGTTTCATCGAGGAAAGCGGCCTGCCTGTCCATCACGGGAGTGTATTTCGGGTCAATGTGGGAAACGTCCATAGTGAATATGTAGAAGGTGAAAGGTTCCGGGTTGTCTGTCCTTTTCAGGATCGAGAGAGTGCATGTCAGCATCCCGTCGAACACCTTGTCGTTCCCGCAGTACAGAACGTTAACCATCCGTCTCCCTCCTTACATACTTTATATATTCCACTGTTGAGTTTTCCGCTCTCTCGCACATTTTGGCGTATACCCTGTCTCTGAGGTTCTTTTTTCCTTCTCTCCTGTCAAGGGAACTGTCAGCAAGGAAAGGCCCGTCGACGTAGGTCACGATCCTCGGTTTCTTCGAAAAGCACCTTTCCTGGTATGTGTTGGTGAAACAGTACACAGGGGCGTCAAACCTGACGGGATATTCGAATGACGTATCCGGGAAGTTCCTTATCTTGGTATAGTAAGGCCAGATGTGGGCTTCCGGATAGATCACGACGCAGCAGCGCTCGCGTATCCTTCTCTTTACCGCCCCGAGGAAATTCCTGTATGCATCGGTAGTGTCCGGCAGCGGCAGGGCCCCCATGGAGGGAGTGACTTTGCCGAGAACCGGCATGGACACATTGTTCGGATGTACGATGAAATAGTCCGTGGTATGGAAATTTATGAGATTAGGTATGAGTGGGTCTCCGATGTCCTGTGTATGGTTCCCGTACATGAAATAACCATCGCAGGCGCCTTTCAGTTTTTCCTTTCCTATTATCTTCAGGCCGAACTTCAGCTTGCAGTAGATAAACGCGAAGGGGGTCCCTATGATCCTGTACCAGAAGAAGTGTGTGAATCTCTTCCAGAGTGAATCATGGCAGTAGACGTAGGATCCGTCTATCTTCCTGGGAGTGATCACCGCATCGGAAAACTCGTCGGTGAGCTCATCGGAATAGTATATGACTTTCTGTTCCCTGATGGTGCCCACCTCCCCGCAAGTGATGGCCATATTATAGCCGAAACGGGGCTGAAAATCAACCTACAGGTCTTCCCTTCCGCCTATACGCTGCGTTTCCGAGGATAGATTCACGGGCGACAGTAAAAGTAGAGATTCTACACGTACGTTCTACCGGCAGGAGAAATACCGTTGTTCTCTATGCTCTCGGCATTGACAGGGCTATCCCGGAGAATATATAATCTGACCGGGAGATGATGAAATGAACATACAGATATTCGGTACGAAGAAAAGCCAGGACACAAGAAAAGCCCAGATGTTCTTCAAGGAGAGAAGGATACCGCTCCAGTTCATAGACATGAAGGAAAAAGGGCTCTCCCGGGGAGAGCTCAGTTCCGTGATACAGGCATGCGGCGGTCCGGAAAAGATAGTGGAGACAAAACTGAAGGATGATACTGATGCCGTGACGCTTCAGTATCTTGTCGATTCGCAGAAAACAGACTTCCTCTTTGAGCATCAGGAGATTATAAAGCTGCCGATAGTAAGAAACGGTAAGCAGGCGACAGTCGGTTATGAGCCGGAAACCTGGAAAAAATGGCAGTGACATGTGACTGTTTCCTCCGATTTCTTTCTGACACGGTTGACATAATCAAAGCAGAATGATATAATCCAGACGTATTAGGCGAGAGCCTCGATCCACGCTTGTCAGGGAAAACCTGGCGAGCTTTTTTTCTTGTATCGTGGAGGTCATACAATGAAACAGATGAAACCGAAGACAAAGAAGGTCCTCAACGGCATAAAGAACGTCATCATCGTTCTTCTGGGAAACTTCTTCTTCGCTCTTTCAGTCGTTATCTTTATTATGCCGGCGAATGTGATGGCGACCGGTATCACGGGCGTGGCATTGATGGTTAATCACCTCACCGGTTTCTCGGTGTCCATATTCGTTGCTGTGTTCGACGTTGCGATACTATTTCTCGGACTTGCATTCCTTGGTAAGCGGTTCTTCATGACGACTGTGCTTTCAACGATCGTATATCCCATTTTCCTTGAACTGCTGATGCGAATCATACCTGAAGGATTCTGCCTGACCGATAACGTTCTCCTGAACGTCATTTTCGCCGGACTTTCAGTCGGTATATCTCTGGGATTCGTCTTCAGGGCCGGCTCGTCAACGGGAGGAATGGACGTGCCTGTACTTGTCGTATCCAAATACTGCCACATACCGGTATCTATCAGCATGTACATATTCGATATTGTCATCATACTGATGCAGGCTTTCCTTCACACTACGGAGGAGTTCCTGTATTCGGTGATACTGCTTATAATCACATCGATCGCTATTGACAAGACTTCGATGCTCGGCGTTTCAAAGACAGAAGTAAAGGTCATAAGCTCCAAACACAAGGAGATTACAGAAGCGATAATGGCTGAACTGGACCGCGGCGTAACTCTTCTGAGTTCAGAAGGCGGTTACTCCGGCGAGCAGACCCAGCTGGTCCTGAGCGTGGTATCCAGACGGGAACTCCCACGGCTCGGAAAGATAGTAAAATCCATAGATCCGGACTGTTTTGTTGTGATCACATCCGTACGTGAGGTTTACGGACGCGGTTTCACATCTGATAAAAGCTACAAGTCATATGAGATACATGAAAAAGCCGTAGCAAATAAAAGTACAGTATCTGTAAAAACAGATGATACCGGAAACGGAACTTGATGTTGCAATTTTGTTACAAATCGGAACTTCTATTGTATTATTTCGTCTGAGATGATATAATCGCAAAGCTGACAAAGATCATCGGAAGGAGGTAGCGCTGTGCCTGCCCGTAACAAACAGAATAAGTACATTGCGGTGAATCGTAAAGCAAGGCACGACTACTTCGTCGACGAGACATATGAAGCCGGTATCGCGCTTTACGGTACCGAAGTCAAAAGCGTCAGACTCGGTCAGGTCAATCTGAAGGATTCCTACTGCAGAATCATCGACAACGAGCTCTATGTGATAGGAATGCATATTTCCCCTTACGAGAAAGGAAATATCTTCAACCGTGACCCGATGCGGCACAAAAAGCTGCTGATGCACAAGAAGGAGATCCTGAAACTGGGACAGAGAGTCGCGAGAGACGGATATACACTTGTTCCCCTTTCGCTGTATTTCTCGGGATCGAACGTCAAACTTGAACTCGGCGTCTGCAAGGGCAAAAAACTATGGGACAAACGCGAGGCGGACGCGAAGAACGAAGCCGGACGTGAAATTGAACGGGCCGGTAAAGCTAAGTCATACTCCTCAAGATATGACGACTGACTTCAGAAACTCATGGGGACGTAAAGGTTTCGACGGGGATTTTGAAGTGTGACAAGCGGGTAGAGTTCGGAGCAGCTCTCTAAAAACTCCAAAACTAAATTAAACGCTAACAATAGAGTAGCAGTCGCTGCCTGACGGCAGCTGTCCGTCCGCAGACCGCTACGACTGCGGATCGTCCTACGGGAACGCACCAATCTGTGCGTGGCATAATTTCAGTAGCGTCCGTGAACCGGGAGTTGCTTTTGTACCGGTCACGCATTAAAAAGATATATTCCCTGCCGACCTGACTGCCGGCTGCCGGGAAAGAATCTCAGTAGACAGTCTGCACCCGGAGAAAGTTGCATGGATAGGTTTTCGGACGCGAGTTCGACTCTCGCCGTCTCCATCATGACAGGATTGCTGTTTGAAAAGGCCAGCAATCCTTTTTTCATTTATCAGAGGAAAAAGAAATGATCTGTTGACAATAGATATGAAAGGTTGTAAAATAAGAAAAGTAAGAAATATAAGAAAACAGAAAGGAAGCATATGAAACAGCTGAAAGAAGACAGATTCATCGTCAGCGTAAAAGTCGGACCGAAGGGACAGATAACCGTCCCAGTGGAAGCCAGAAAGATGTTCGACATCAAGGAAGGCGACACTCTCATGATCATGGGTGACAAAAAGAGAGGTATTGCTCTCTTAAAAGATGACTTATTTTACGATATGATGGGAGGTGCGTTGCCAAATGACGGCAATCAGAACAGTTGATCTCAGGAAAGAATACAAGGATACTGTGGCTGTTGACGGACTTGATCTTGAGATCGAGGAGGGCGAACTCTTTTCCCTTCTCGGCGTGAACGGAGCCGGAAAGACCACTACGATCAAAATGCTCTCTACACTCACAAAGCCGACTTCCGGTGAGGCTTATGTTTTCGGACATGATGTGTGCAAGGAACAGGCAAAAATAAAAGAACTCATAGACATTTCCATGCAGGAAACGGCTGTCGCCAGAAAACTCTCAGTTGAGGAGAACATAGAATTCTACTCAGAGCTTTCTGGACAGAGCAGTGAGGAGACTGAAGAAGTCAAAAAACTAATATACGATGCTTTCGGACTAGGGAAGGTCGCTAAGAAACAGGCCAGCAAGCTTTCGGGAGGGTGGCAGAGAAAGCTTTCAATAGCTCTTGCTCTAGTGACCAGGCCCAAAGTGCTTTTTCTCGATGAGCCCACGCTGGGACTTGATGTCATAGCCAGACGGGAACTCTGGAAAACGATACGTGATCTCAAATCGAAGATGACGATCATTCTCACAACTCATTATATGGAGGAAGCTGAAGCGCTCTCCGACAGGATCGGCATCATGAAAGACGGGAAGCTGCTGTTTACCGGCACCAAAGAGGAACTGTACGAAAAGACCGGTAAGCCTAATGTGGAAGAAGCCTTTATAAACAT
>CACZSC010000087.1 GCA_902783755.1 uncultured Ruminococcus sp.
ACCGTCCGGTCATAAGCGTCGATCTTCGTGACGGTGCCCCTGGCCGAAGCGTACGAGCCTCCGGCCTTCTTCGCGTCCGGAACGAAATACATGATCTCGGCTTCCGCGCCCGTCCTGAGCGCCCTGTCCAGAAGCCCGCCCAGCCTTTCCTTTTCGCCTTCGTCAAGCTCTCCGGCGGTCTCGGTGCTCCGCGATGTCTCGGATATTATGTCCTCATATCCGGTTAGAGCCGCGAACGGAGAAAACTGGGCTCCCCGGTCCGTCATGGACATTTGGGGATGTTTTTTCGAGACATGGTGTTCCATGTTTATGATGCTGTCATACTTTCCCATTTCCGGTCTCCGTTCCCGCGTATCATGCCTTGTGGCCTCCCACCATCCGGTTCCTCTCCCTGGCGGTAGCGCCTTCCTCAAGATTCATGCCTTTCAGCACCGCGTTCTTTCCGAATTTCTTCTTCAGTTCAATTATCGACTTCTGGAGCCTCTTCTCCGACTCGAGGGCTTCCCTGTCCCGTTCGTCTTCTTCCGCTTTACGCTCGTAGTCGGTGAACATGTCCAGCTGTTCCTGCGCCTGATCCGGTATCTCGGATTCGGGTATGGTATGGTTCGCCACGACATACATGCGGCGCACAGTCAGATCCTTTTTCACGATCCTTGAATAGAGCTCGTCCATCTTCGCCATTATGAGCTTCGTGGAAGAGGAGTAGCACCCCAGGTTGACGGAACCGTGGGCCTGCTTCGGAGTCTGTCTCCCGTACCTGTCGGTCTCAGTCTCCCCTGAATATCTTTTTGAGATGTTTTCCGTATCGTACCCAACAGTCAGGACCATCTGGTCCGTGACCAGTCCCTTTTCCACAAGATCCAGCACCAGCTGGTCTGTCATCTCCATCACGATCAGACGTCCCTTCTCGAAGTCGTAGGGTGTCGACAGGACCTGGCCGACGCTGAGGCTGCTGCTCTCAGGCACATAGCTCTTGATATCTGCTATGGTGCATGGCTCCCAGCCCCAGGCATGGTCTATGAGCAGCTCCGCGTTCACCCCGAACTCCCGGTAAAGCCTTTCCTCGTCTCTGACCGAGCACAGGGCCACGTCACCCATGGTATATATGCCCATGCGCTCGAGCCTTGAAGCGATGCCCCTGCCTACTCTCCAGAAATCCGTTATGGGCCTGTGTTCCCAGAGCTGTCTCCGGTATCCCGTCTCGTCCAGCTCCGCGATCCGGACTCCGTCCCGGTCCGCCGGCATGTGCTTGGCCACTATATCCATCGCCACCTTGGCCAGAAACATGTTTGTGCCTATGCCTGCCGTGGCGGTGATCCCCGTGGTGTCCAGCACGTCCCGGATCAGCCTCATGGCGAAATCATGAGGCGACAGAGCATACATGTCAAGATAGTCCGTGGCATCTATGAACACCTCGTCCACCGAGTAGACGTGTATGTCCTCCGGGGCCACATGCTTCAGGTATATGGAATAGATCTCCGAGCTGACCTTCATGTACTTCCCCATCTGGGGCTTCGCCACGATATAGTCCAGTTCAAGTTCCGGATCGTTCCTGAGCTTCAGGTAATCATATGATCTGCCCGAAAAGGGCCTACCCGATATGGCGCGCTTCCTTTCGAGATTGACTTCCTTCACTCTCTGCACCGCTTCGAACAGCCGTGCCCTTCCGGATATGCCGTAGGATTTGAGAGACGGCGACACCGCGAGGCATATGGTCTTCTCAGTCCTTGAAAGGTCCGCCACCACAAGGTTGGTCGTCAGGGGATCGAGACCCCTCTGGACGCATTCGACGGACGCGTAGAACGACTTCAGGTCTATCGCCACATAAGTCCTGCCCATGTATCACCGCCTCCTTTCCGTGATATTTCTGCCGTATTCCAAAGAAAGGGGGATCGATCTCCCCCTCTCCCGTATACATCTGTTATCTGAAATGGGTCTTCGGCCTGTAGAACTCGAAGATCACGGCATCCCTGCCCTTCTCGTTCTCCTCCCCGTGGGAGGTCCAGCCCACCTTCATCGCCCCCATGAGCTCCGAAAGCCTTATGCCCACCGGCCTCTCGCCGAGGCTGTAGGCTATGAAGTGCGGTCTCGCGATGATGTTCGTAAGTCCGTTCGAAAGGGCAAAAGCCACAGGCTTCGCTGTCTTCGTGCCGTATTCCTCGACGCTGGTGGCCAGCTGTCCCCTCAGTATCTCCGGCGCGTTCATCCTGAACCATCCGACTATCATGGGATTGAAGCTCTCTATGCAGAAGTCGCCCCTGTACTGGGTAAGGATGGCGCAG
>CACZSC010000088.1 GCA_902783755.1 uncultured Ruminococcus sp.
CAGAATGGGGCAAAACAAATCTTTTTTTGTCTTGATTTTTGAGGCCCGTTAGAGTAAAATCAGTATGGAAATCTAATTACGAAATGGAGATTACTATGGCTCTCGTAACAACAACCGAAATGTTCAAAAAAGCGTACGAAGGAAAGTATGCGATCGGCGCGTTCAACATCAACAACATGGAGATAATCCAGGCCATCACCGAGGCCGCGGGAGAACTCAGATCACCCGTCATCCTTCAGGTGTCCGCCGGCGCGAGGAAATACGCGAAGCAGGAATATCTCATGGCTCTCGCCCATGCCGCCATCAAGGATTCCGGCATAGATCTGGCGCTCCATCTTGACCACGGCGCCGATTTCGAGATCTGCAAGGCCTGCATAGACGGCGGTTTCACCTCCGTGATGATCGACGGTTCCCATCACTCCTTCGACGACAACGTGGCCGTCACCAGGAAAGTCGTTGAATACGCACACGAGCGCGGAGTCGTGGTCGAAGGAGAGCTCGGAAGACTTGCCGGAGTCGAGGACGATGTGAAGGTGTCCGCTGAAGACTCCTCCTACACGAGGCCCGAGGAAGTGGAGGAATTCCTCTACAGGACGGGCGTCGACTCCCTGGCCATAGCGATCGGAACGAGCCACGGCGCGTACAAGTTCAGACCCGAGCAGTGCACCAGGAACGAGGACGGCGTGCTGGTACCGCCGCCGCTGAGATTCGACATCCTCGAAAAGATCATGGAAAAGATTCCGGGATTCCCGATCGTGCTCCACGGAGCATCGTCCGTGTCCCAGGCTCATGTAAAAGAGATCAACGCCCTGGGCGGAAAGCTTCCCGACGCGGTAGGCATCCCTGAGGAACAGCTCAGAAAGGCTGCAACACTGGCGGTCTGCAAGATCAATATCGACTCCGACATCCGTCTTGCCATGACAGCCGGGATCCGCAGAGTCCTCGCCGCCCAGCCGGAAGTGTTTGACCCGAGAGCATATCTGTCTGTCGCAAGAGAGGAAGTCAAGAAGATGGTCGCCCACAAGATCAGGGACGTCCTCGGATCCGAAAACACGCTTTAAGATACGGAAAACATGAACAGCACGGGCCACACCCGTGTTGTTTCGCTTTACGACAAGACGGGAGGCCTCTCATGAAGTGGACAGGAAAGTACAGGACCCTTTCGACCGATACCGACCTCAACAACATAGTGTCGCCCACGAACCTTCTCAGGTACATGCAGGACTCCGCGTTCAGCGAGATGAAGGCGGACGGCGAGTCCTATGACGACCTGTTCAGCCGGGGGCTGTCCTTCGTGCTCAGCAGGATGAGAGTCAGCTTCTACGCCCCGGTCCGGGCCAACGACGAGCTGGAATGCCAGACCTGGACCTGCGAGTCCAGGGGCGTGCAGTTCAACCGGTGCTACCGGGTGCTGCGGAGCGGCATCATAGTGGCGGAAGCCGTCTCGGTGTGGGCTCTCATCGGAACGGAGGACAGAAAGCTCCACCGGGTGAGCGAACTGGGACCCATGTACTGCGAAGACGAGATGCTGGAGCTCGACATGCCCGCCAGGTTCAGGATCCCCGAAGACGTCAGCCTGAGCCTGATGGGGGAAAAGACCGTCTGCTATCCCGACGCCGACCTTAACGGCCACATGAACAACACGAGATACGCCGACATGCTTTGCGGGTTCGCCTGCGGCATGCAGGGCAGGCGCCTCATCTCAATGGGCATATCATACGTATCCGAGGCACCTCTTGACGAGACCCTCAAAGTATATGTAGGCTCGGGGGACGGCACATATTACGTCCGCACCGTGAGACCCGACGGCCGCACCAACGTGGAGGCCGAACTCATTTTTGAAAATCTGGAGTAATCACATGAGGAAACTTACATCCCTCCTGCTCATACTGTGCCTGCTGCTTTCCCTCACGGGGCTTTCAGCCTGCAGGCTGACGAAGCCCTCGCAAACCGTCCCTTCCGGGACCGCGGACACCGCCGGGGAGCCGGATTCGCTGTATGAGACACAGATCCCCCTTGAGCTCGTCACGGACGACCCCGGGGACACGGCGGAAACGGATCCGGTGTCGTTCGAATCGACTGATACGCAGCAGATCCAGACCGACCCGCCCTCCTCCGAAAGCGAGGAGACCATGCCGGAAGAGACCGCCATAGACGAAAACGGCACATACGACGACAAGGAGAGCGTAGCCCTGTACATCCACACCTACGGGAAGCTCCCGTCGAACTACATCACCAAGTCGGATGCGTCGGCACTGGGCTGGACGGGAGGCTCGGTGGAGCAGTTCGTCAAGGGAAAGGCCATAGGCGGCGACAGGTTCGGCAACTATGAAGGCCTGCTCCCGAAGGCAAAAGGGCGCACCTACTACGAATGCGACATCGACACCATCGGGAAGAAGTCGAGAGGCGCCAAGAGGATCATATACTCCAACGACGGTCTGATATACTATACAGAAGACCACTACGAGACTTTCGAACTGCTGTACACAAGTGAAGGAAAAAACTGAGAGGTATGCGGCTGTGGGAAACACTAATTACAAGATGGTCGACCTGACCGGCATAAAGGACAGGGCGGAGCTCTTTGACAGGATAGAGGACGGGCTCGATCTGCCTGTATATTTCGGTAAGAATCTGGACGCCCTCCACGACATGCTGGCGTATTCGGACATCACCCTGATCATCATCGGTTTCGCCGACGCGAAGGAGGCCCTGGGCAGCTACGCTGAGGCCCTGGCGGGCATGCTCATCGACACGGAAGCGGAATCAAAGAACTTCAAAGTCATCATAAGATGAAGGTGCAACAGGCTCCGGGCGGCGCGTCAAGGCCAAAATCTTCCAATATTTTATATATTGCAAAAAAAGTTGTTGACAAACCACGGAGCTTGTGGTAATATACATAAGCGCTTCGAAAGTGCCTGTGCGAGTGTAGTTCAGTGGTAGAATTCCAGCCTTCCAAGCTGGTTATGTGGGTTCGATTCCCATCACTCGCTTATTATTTGTGCCTTTAGCTCAGCAGGATAGAGCAACTGCCTTCTAAGCAGTAGGCCGAGGGTTCGAATCCCCCAAGGCACGTTGGTTCCGGTTATCCGGCGCTGCTTGGTGGATGTAGCTCAGTTGGTTAGAGCGTCAGGTTGTGGCCCTGAAGGCCGTGGGTTCGACCCCCATCATTCACCCTTGATTTATAGCGGTATTGTGTAAAGGTAGCACAGCAGACTCTGACTCTGTATGTTGGGGTTCGAATCCCTATACCGCTGTACGAGTCTCCGACGACCGTTCAGGTTCCGGAGACTCTTTTCTTTACATGAAGCGGGATTTGTGATATAATCCACGTGAAAAAACGAATCAGGAAGGCGATTAACTATGAGAAAGAGGATCATTTGCCTGCTTATACTGACAGTCATGCTGGTATGCCTGACCGCCTGCTCGTCCGGCACGAACACCCCTGATACCACGGATACTCAGGACACCCAGGACACTCAGGATACCGAGCCCACAGCTCCCGCCCACACCGAGGAGCCCGGCGGCTTCACGGAAGTCACCGAGCTGACTCTCAACAGGGATCCGTATTTCGACGAGGAAGGAAGACTTGTCCTGTACTTCGACGAAGAGGCGGCATTCGGCGCGAACGCCGTGGCATACGTCGGCTATCTGTACGGCTATTCCGCAAATTCTCTGGCAGGGCACGTGGTGCCGGGAGTCTATGACGATATGCTTCAGGAGAACGGATACGTGGGGGCAGCCATAAAGACCGACGAGCCCCTTGATCTCGAGCCCGGGGAATATGAATTCTCGGTAACGATCGAAAACCGGTTCATCGCCACGTTCACGATGACCATCGACTGAAACCGACGCGGGAAGACTTCTGTCTTCCCCTTTTCATTAACGGAAGGTGAATTATATGGGAATACTTTCAAACTGCGAACCGAAAAAAGTCTTTGAATTCTTCGAGATGATCTGTTCCGTCCCACACGGTTCCGGGAACACCAGGCAGATCAGCGACCTGTGCGCCCGCTTCGCCGAAGAACGGGGTCTTGAGTTCCGCCGGGACGACATGAACAACGTGGTCATCATAAAGGAGGCCTCGGAAGGATATGAGGATTCAGAGCCTATCATCCTTCAGGCCCACCTTGACATGGTGTGCGCGAAGGCTCCCGGGTGCATGACTGATATGGAAAAGGAGCCGGTACACGTCATGACTGACGGGGAATGGGTGTTTGCCGACGGCACCTCCCTCGGAGGAGACGACGGGATAGGCGCCGCACTGATCCTGGCAGTCCTGGACGACAACACGATCCCCCACCCGAGGATCGAAGCCGTGCTGACCACGGACGAGGAGACCGGGCTCGAAGGCGCCGGCGGACTGGACACGTCCCTGCTCACGGCAAGGAAGATGATCAATCTGGACTCGGAGGAAGACGGAGCCGTCACCGCCGGCTGCGCCGGAGGAGCGAGAGTCGACTGTTCCCTCCCGGTATGCATGATCCCCGCCGGCAAAGACCGTCTGTGCTACACCGTCATGGTATCGGAACTGAAAGGCGGCCATTCGGGCGGCGATATCGACAAGGGCCGCGCCAATGCCGCCCTGCTGCTGAACAGGCTTTTCCATGAGGTCCTCTCAAACATACATGACACCCTTCTGGGCGGCATCTCCGGCGGAGAGTTCGACAATGTGATAATGCCGAAGGCCGCGGGCGTGATATCCGTCCCGAAGGAGTCTGAGGAGAGATTCAAAGAGACCGTACGGGAGTTTACCGCCGATATAAAGAAAGAGTATTCTGCCACGGATCCCGACATCGAGATATCGGTGACGCCAAAAGAACCCGTCCCGACGCTGAGCAGGAAAAGCACCCGGTCAGTGATACAGGCGCTGATGGCGCTTCCCTTCGGCGTCCAGAACATGGATCCCTACATCAAGGGGCTGGTGAGGACCTCCCTCAACATCGGGATCATACGGACCACCTCCAATGCCGTCGAGTTCAGCCTCTTCGTCAGGTCGTCTCTCGACTCCGAGCTGAAGCTCACGATAAACAAAGTGAAGGCCTGCATCGAGCCCTACGGAGTGAAAGTCGATGTCAGAGGTTCGTACTCGGGATGGGCGTTCGCGGAAGAGTCCCCGGTGCGCGAGACCCTGATGGCCGCTTATGAGGCGGTCAACGGCACAAGACCCGAGATCACCGCCACCCACGGCGGCCTTGAGTGCGGAGTGTTCATGGGAAAGATGAAGGATCTCGACTGCATATCCTGCGGCCCGGATCTCAGAGCCGTCCACTCTCCGGACGAAAAGCTGAACATAAAGTCCACGGAAAGGCTGTGGAAAGTGCTCACAAAGGCGCTGGAAATGTCGAAATAACGTGAACCTCTCGCATATTGAATATGCGAGCTTCTGGGTACGAATACCCAACCCATTTCACGTAGGGTCTATCCGTTCGGATTTCAGAACAGTCTGAGAGAATCCTTACCGG
>CACZSC010000089.1 GCA_902783755.1 uncultured Ruminococcus sp.
AAATTGTGTTTGCCGCAGGTGGGGCACGGTATCTCGTGGGTATCCACGAATTCCTTCATCTCTCCCTGTGTGAAGGCATCGATGGGCTTCGGCAGCTCGAAGGAGTTCTCCGCGCACCAGTCCTCGATCAGCTTGTCGGCACGGAAGCGCTCGTGGCATTCCCGGCAGTCCATGAGAGGATCGGAGAATCCCGCCAGATGTCCGCTGGCCACCCAGGTCTGGGGGTTCATCAGGATAGCGGCGTCAAGACCCACGTTGTATTTGTTCTCCTGGACGAATTTCTTCCACCAGGCCTTCTTCACGTTGTTCTTCAGCTCCACGCCGAGAGGACCGTAGTCCCATGTATTGGCGAGACCGCCGTAGATCTCGGATCCCGCGTATATGAAGCCCCTGTTCTTGCAGAGGGCCACGATCTTGTCCATCGTCTTGCTTTCGTTAGGCATTCTCATAGTATATATCCTCTTTTCGGGTTAATTGACTGCTGTCTTTCTGTATTTTGAATAAAGCTGAGTGCCCTTGCTGGACTGGTAGTCGAAGAAGGACTCCACGGTCTCCGCTTTCGGATGGTAGCTGCAGGGGCAGATTATGACTTTCTTTTCGAAGTTCAGCGACGCCTTGACAAGGTCATAGACCTCATAGAAGTCCTCGATCAGGAAATCGCTCTCCACTATGGAGTCGTAGGGCTCCGTGAGCCCCTCGTTGGCGGATCCCACCACGGGATAGATCACGAAGTAGTCCCCGTACTGGGTGTTGCCTCTCGGGTTCGTTATGTTGGCCGCCATGTTCTCCATGTCATACCAGCGGTTGCTGGTGGTGAGCAGCTGTATCAGGGTGCACTTCATGGTATACTCGTCGAGGGATGCTATGTTCTCGTAGTATCTGCTGGCCGCGCTGATGGCGTACCCCTGTTTTTCGCTGAGCTCTGAGGAGCTGTCCTCCCTCGCGGACAGCACGTTGTAGAGGGCCTCCCCGGTCAGGGTCACGTAGCCGTTTGAGAGAAGGTACTGGTTCGCCTTCTGGACGGTCCTCTTGTTGCCGTTCTCGTCTGTCTCCTCCACTTCCCGCTGGGACCTGAAGGTGTTGTACATGCCGTCGTTGTATATGGTGAGGGGCAGGTCTATGCCCACCGTGTTCGTCAGCTGGACGAACTCGTCAAGGTTGTATCCGTTGATAAGGAAGGTGTAGTCTATGCTGCATCCCGTGATCGAGTAGACGTACTGGGAGATCTTCTCCATGCCGAAGAGGCTGAGGGCCTCGCCCAGGGATCTGTATCCGTATTCCGTGGAGACGCGGATCTTCGGGGAGATGTAGGAATAGATGATCTCCTGCCTCTCCTTGTCTACTCTTATGAACACGATGGAGGAAGCTCTCCAGTCCCTGTAGTCCCTTGAGAGATATCCCATGAGGCTGACGGGGTCCATGGAGGCCCAGTCCATGCTGTACATGGCGCTCATGGAAGGCTTGTAGTCGTAGAACCTCTCGGGCCTGTAGTCGGACGTGATGAACAGCATGTTGAAGCTGTTCCCGTATATCTCGTCGGTGTCCCCGGGACCCTCGGGATCCGTATCCGTAGTCGTATCCGATTCCTTCGTTTCGTTGTTTATGATATTGTCAAGCTCGGTCCTCTCGTCGGTCAGAATGTCACGGATGGTACCGGTGATCATCCTGGTGGCGAAGAAGGCGATCACGCCGAATATGAGCAGGGCGATCAGAAACGTTATGCCGAAATTCTTCAAAGCGGACAACATACGAACTCACTTCCTTTCTGCGAACAATCTATATCTAGTTTATTATACACCACAAACATCGCTTTTTCAACTACATTTTGATTTTGGCCGCTTCCTGCGCCTGTTTTGTGGCTGCAGTATCCTTGACTTTGTCCCGTGCCAAATGTACAATATGTAAAAAGCGCCGGGAAGGAGGGATCACAGGTGGAAAACAGAGTCAATTATTACAGACTTTTCGAAGACATGATCCGTGAAGCGGACCTGGCGGCAGAGGCCGGCAGAAAGCCTTCCCTGCTGCTCCACGCCTGCTGCGCCCCCTGTTCCTCCCATGTCCTCGAATGCCTCAGCGGGCATTTTGACATCACCATGTTCTACTACAACCCGAACATATCCCCGGAGCCTGAGTTCAGGACCAGGCTTGACGAGCTGCAGAGGTTCCTCGGCGAGGCCGGATACGGATATCCGGTGGAGAGCCCGCCATATATGAAGGAAGAATTCGATGAGGCCGTGACGGGCCTCGAGGAGCTGGGCGAGGGATCCCGGAGATGCTACAGTTGCTATGAGCTGCGCCTCAGGAAGACCGCGGAGACCGCAAGGGCGGAAGGGTTCGATCTCTTCACCACCACCCTTTCCATCAGCCCCTATAAGAACGCCGCCTGGCTCAACGAGATAGGCCTCCGGCTGGAAAAGGAGTACGGCGTCCGCTACCTCTGCGCGGACTTCAAGAAGAAGAACGGATACAAGCGGTCCATCGAGCTTTCCGGAAAATACGGGCTGTACCGCCAGGATTACTGCGGATGCGAATACAGCCGCAGGGAAGCTGAAAAACGCCGGGAGGCAAAAGAGACCGGTTACAGAGGCTAACATTATCCCCTGCCATCTCATGCGAGAACGGCAGGGGATCTTTCTGTCTATTCCTGTGCGCGGTACCAGTCCAGCAACCTCTTTGTGATCAGGATGGCCTGCTCGGCGGTCAGGTCTCCGCCGGGTGAGAACCTCGAGTCGCCCACTCCCTTTATGATGCCGGCATGCACCGGCCATCCCAGCTCCGGATCTGCCCACTCATAGTTCCCGGTGATATCCGTGAACCCGTGGCTGAATCCTTCGGTCTCGACGCCGCAGAGGCGGGCGATCCTGTTGATCACCGCCGCGATCTGCGCCCTCTTCAGGGTGCCCTCCGGCGAGAACCTGTCCTCGGATGTCCCGTATATGACTCCCAGAGCATTCGCGGAGTAAACGTTTATGTCATAAGTATCGGTGAATTTGTCCGTATCGATCTGAAGACCTCTCTCGCTGATTATCTCATCGACCGTTTTTCCCATGACCTTCTCGATCAGATTGATGAACAGCTGAGTCACCTGTCCTCTCGTGACAGGCCTTCTGTAAAACTGCCGGAGCTCTTCCGGTACCAGTCCTTCGGCAATGGCGGCTTCGACTTCATCCGCGGCCCATTCCGACGGAGTGTCCTCGAACCCGCTGTACCTTAATCCGGTTCCTCTGCTGTAAAGTACAGACCCGGAGAAGCTGAAGTCGTCATTCAGCGCAGGTATGTCCAGGGGCAGGCGCCCGAGGGGGCTCTCGTCGGTCTTGAACATGAGGTAGAGCGCGGCGGGCATGTTGGGTCCGTACTGCTTCACGCCCTCGTATCTGACTCTGGGATCTTCGCTCATTATCTTCGATGAATAGGTAAGGACTATGGCGTCGGCGCTCTGGAACCTGGCGGCGTCATAGGGCAGGTAGGTGCTCATCACGATGAACTTCCCGCCGTTTCCGTGGACATAATCGATCAGCTCGCTGACGAGCTGCGCCGTCGCGCCCGAAAGACCTCCCGTGCCCGTGGTCCTGGTGGCCGCGATCACGTACCGGGACGAGGAGATGAACGGGATGATCTCCTCCAGCGTCTTGCCTGCATACGATACTATTGTGAAGCCGGAAGACGGCAGCACCCCTTCATCCTTCAGAAGATCGTACGCGTATTTCAGTGAAGTCACCGCGTTGTCGGCAGCCGCAAGAACAGTTATGTTTCCCGCGTCTTTTGATATGGGCAGGACATTGCCGTCGTTCTTGAGCAGGGTTATCGATTTTTTGGCGATCTCCCATTCTATGTCGTGATGCTCCTTGGATCCCACGGTCTTTTTTGCCTTTTCGACCCTTGCCTCGATGTCGCCGGTTTCATATCTGTCAAGAAGCCCGTATTTCTCCTTGAGCTTCAGGATCCGGAGCACGGCGGAATCGATCTTCTCCATGGAGATGGTCCCGCTGTCGGCCATGGCCGCGAGCTCATGTATATACTGTTCCATCTGCGCGAATCCGTCACCGTTGACGAGCTCAACGGGTATGAGGACTATGTCGACACCGGCCTCCACGGCCAGGGCGAAGGAGTCCAGGGGACGGAAGTGCTTCGAGATCGCCTCCATGTTCATGGCGTCAGTGACCACCACTCCCTCGAATCCCATATCACCTCTCAGGATGTCCGTTATCATGGTCTCCGAAAGGGTCGCGGGAAGGTATATCTCCTCCCCTGTGGTGATCGAGACATACTTTTCCGTCTCGATGAGCGGGAACTGGATGTGGGCCGTCATTATCATGTCGACGCCCGCCTCCACGCACGCCCTGAAGGGAACGAGCTCGTTCTGTTTCAGTTCTTCGTAAGTCTTGTTGATCACCACCATGCCGGTATGCGAGTCCGTGGCGGTGTCCCCGTGCCCGGGGAAATGCTTCAGGGTCGATATGACCCCGGCGTTGGCCAGTCCGTTCATGAAACTGACGCCGTGTTCCGCCACCGTGTCCGGATCATCCGAAAAGGACCTGACACCAATGACCGGGTTCATCGGGTTTATATTAACATCGACCACGGGAGAAAAATCCACGTTTATGCCGAGAGCGTCCAGCTCCTCCCCTATGAGGAACCCTGTCAGAGTGGTCACCGAAGGATCCCCGATGGCCCCGAGAGCCATGTTCCCCACGGTGGCCGATCCTTCTCCCAGCCTTGTGACGATACCGCCTTCCTGGTCGATGGAGATCAGGAGCTGGGACCTTTCAGCCCCGCCTGAGGTGGTGACTGCGGCATTCGCCGTCTGCATGGCGTCTATCAGCCTGACCGCCTTCTCGTTCTCCGCTGTATTCTCGGCATACAGGATCACACCTGAGAAATAGTATCTCTCCAGAAGATCCGTGATCATGCCGTTTATCGTATCCACCGGGTATCTCTCCCCGTTCTGTTCCGTATATCTGAACGAGGGCATGATCATCTGGGCGATCTTCTCCTCGGTGGACATGCTCCCGAGCATCTTCATGCAGGTGTCGGTGTCTCCGGAGAATACGGATACCGCCGAGGCGGGGATCAGCATTATGAGTATAAGGAAAAGGGTCAGAGCCCTTTTCATTATTATAACAGTACGCATCCTGTTCCTTTCCTGAAAACTCTCATCATTCCACGGGATCCGGGCAGCTGTACAGGTCGATGTTCCTGAATTCCACATGTCCCCTTGCGGAGGTCACGAAGATGAAGATCTTGTCAAGGTAGAAGTCCCTGAGCTTGCAGATCTTCTTGTGTCCCACGGTGAAGCCTTCGAAGAACTGTTCGTCCCCGTCCTTGTATGCGATATGGAAGTTCTCCACTCTCTGTCCGGCGTTCTCTATATCCTCCCTGAGCACCACGTATCTGATCCTCTGCCATCCGTTCTTGAACTGCAGGGTGAACTTGGCCTGGGTGGGACTGACGTCCTCCCTTATGAGATCGTACTCGATCTTCTTCTCCTCGGCGAACTCGTCCCTTATCTTTTCGCCCAGCTCCTTCAGTCTCGCGATGTCCCTCGGGTCGAACCTTCCGTTCGGCAT
>CACZSC010000090.1 GCA_902783755.1 uncultured Ruminococcus sp.
ACGGCAGCTTCGGGGAAGTGGTCATAAACAACGGATACGTCACAGCGAAAGGAAGCGAAGGCTCGGCCGGTATCGGAGGCGCGGCCAGCGGCGACGGGTGCGGAGTCGTGATCTGCGGCGGATATGTGGTGGCCGAGGGAAGCACTCTCAACGGAATCGCTACGGCCGGAATAGGCTCCGGAGCCCCGGCGGACGGAAGCGTGCATCTCACAGGAGGTAACATAAAGCTTCTCAGCGGAACGGTCATTGCGAAGAGCGGCACCGGAGCTGTGACGGGAGCCCAGGCGATCGGAACGAACCTGGCGGATGCAGCAAATGATACGTCTGTCACTTTCTTCAACAACGAATTCAAAGTATACAGTTCGGAGAACGCATCTGCTCCGGTCGCTTCCGCGGACCGTACCGGGGCCCTGGGAAGCGCGTATGTGCGTATCGAGAAGTGCATGAACCATACGGAGATCAACGGGAAATGCGCTTACTGCGGTATAGATTATGTGGAACAGGTGGTTCCGAACGTCCTGAACCTTGAAGGAAGCGGAGAGGAGATAGACCCGTACAGAATAGATTGTGTAGAAGACTGGGGAGAACTCATACGTTACGTTGCTGCGGGCGGATCCACCGAGGGCAAGTATTTCCTGCAGACCATGGGATTCATGATCTTCAGTTCCATAGGGACTGCGGAAAACCCGTTCCAGGGGACCTTCGACGGCAGCGGGAACTATGCACTGCACCCCAATCTGAACGGCAACAACGAAACAGTCGTTCCTTTCGCGTATATAAAGAACGCTACGATAAAGAACGTATATACCTACGGCAATATCACGGCTGACGGACAGTACGCGTCCGGCCTCGTAGGACATGCGGAAGGCACCTGCCTTATAGACCACTGCTGCTCGAACGATGTGATAACCTCAAGCGTCTCGGGACCCGGGTATCACGGCGGCCTGATAGGCGAGTGCAAGGACGGAAGCGTAATAACCATAAACGGCTGTCTGTTCGACGGAAAGATCCTCGGCGCGTCCACCTCTTCCTGCGGCGGATTCGTAGGGAGAGCCGATAACTGTACCGTGACGGTAAAGAATTCCATGATGGCGGCGCAGGAATTCAGCACTTCAGGATCACAGAACTTCGTCAACTCGACTTCAGACACGGTACTTTCACTGCAGAGCTGCTATTATCTGAACACAACTGCTGCCGGCTCGACCCAGGGAACCTACGGATATTCCGTTTCGGGCAATCAGCTCAAGTTCAGCCTGCACGGTGACAGCGCCGGATTCTGCTGGACCGGTCTTGCATCCGACCTGAGATACATTATCTACGCGGCGCCCGGACAGACCGTCACATTCACGTCCAGCACCGCCAACATGATACTTTACAGCGCTGATGCCGAGATATCGAGGAACAACACGGTATTCACGCTGACCATGCCGGCATCCAATGTCACTGTCAAGAAGGCCAGCGACGTCAGTTTCCCTGTAAATACCGCTGCAGTCGAGAATGGTGCTGTTTACACTAACTTCGACGCCGCAAATCCGGGACTGACTGTCACTATCTCACTCTTGCCGTCGAAATACTGTCTGTTGGACAGAGATTCCGTGGCTGTCACTGACAGTCAGGGCCACAGGATACCGGTAACGTATCTTTCGGATGATTATTACATAAAATATACGTTCACGATGCCTTCATGCGCCGTGGATGTCACGGCAAGATTCACAAAGATGCTGGACCTTGACGGCTCGACCGGGACGCTGACGATCGTGACCGGAGATTATTCCTCAGCTGACCGTTTCCTTGATATCGACAACTCGTACCAGTGGGCGATAACAAGAATAACCGCGGAGCCGGGAGTCAGGTTCGTCGGGGACTGCAGTAATCTGTTCAGCTACCTCAGAGGGCTTACAAGCGTGGATCTCACAAACGTCGACACCGGCGAGATGACCAGCGCGGAAAATATGTTCTATGCCTGCAGAAGTCTGACATCGGTGGATCTGACGGGATGGGATTTATCAGCACTGACTGATATATCCGGGATGTTCGCTGAATGTGATGAGCTTGTAACATTAACACTCAGCAGATGGGAATCGGGCGCGATAACTGATATGAACGGGCTGTTCAGCGGATGCGAAAAACTCAAGACCGCGGACATCTCGTCTGTCGGCGTATCGGATACGGTGAATATGGCCGGCCTGTTCTCCGGTGACGCAGAACTCAGTACCGTGGCGATGCCCGGAGGCGCCGCTGTCACCGAGGCCATGTGCCTGAACAGAGGCAGTGACGGCAGAGGCGGTTACGGCTGGATGACGGACATGGACGGGGAGGTCAACACGGGCGGCACCACATATGCCGTGCTTCCGGCAGTCGACAGCGGGACCGCGTGGAGCTGGAAAGTCGTTGCCATGGGACCGCACTGCTCTTACGACGGAACGACCAAGACCCTGACACTACACTGGGGAGATTACAGCACAAACAGCATATGGGATGAAAGGGTTTACGGCAGTGATGAAAGCAATGTCGAAAGGATCGTTGCGGAAAACCGGGTGAGGTTCGTCGGCGACTGTTCAAATATGTTCCGTCTGTACACCAAACTTGAAAAAGCGTATCTCAGCGACGCCGATACGTCACTGATGACGAATATGGCAGGGATGTTCAGTTACTGCTCAGTCCTTAATGAACTTTATATCGGAAGATGGGATACATCATCCGTTACCACTATGGCGAATGCTTTTGAGGCATGTAAGGCGCTGAAGACCCTTGATATGAGCGTGTGGGATACGTCGAATGTCACAAATATGAGTACGATGTTCGACAACTGCGACTCTCTCGAAAGTCTTGACATAAGCGGCTGGAACACCTCGAAAGTCACGAATATGAGCAATATGTTTTCGGCCTGCCCGGAACTTGTCTCAGTCGATCCTTCATCTTGGAAAACAGGTAAAGTGACCGACATGGCGCAGATGTTCTGCGGATGCGAGAAACTTGAGAGCATAGATGTTTCCAAATGGGATACCTCATCCGTAACGGACATGTCTGATATGTTCTCCGATTGCAAGATGATCATAGGTCTGGATCTCGGAGGATGGGTTACATCTTCCGTTACAGACATGCATGGCATGTTCGAAGACTGTATCAGTCTTGAAAATCTCAATCTGTCGACCTTTGACACTTCCTTACTACCCGCCACCGAGTACGAAACTGATACTGATGAGTTTGGAGAAACAGAAACCATTATTTCACGACCCGGCGGAGCCTTGAATATGTTCTCGGGCGATACGGCGCTGTGCCAGCTCACGCTGT
Organism: uncultured Ruminococcus sp.; assembly: GCA_902783755.1. Lineage (GTDB taxonomy): Bacteria > Bacillota > Clostridia > Oscillospirales > CAG-272 > UMGS1696. Next base: position 3,295 of record CACZSC010000090.1, read on the forward strand.
CGCCTGCAATGGCGGTCA
>CACZSC010000091.1 GCA_902783755.1 uncultured Ruminococcus sp.
GCCTGGTGCAGATCATCACCCAGAGCCATCCGGACGCGACGATAATCTACGGCGGGCCCCAGTACATCTCCGCCAACCAGGCGAAGAACTTCAGGGCCATGATTGAATCCGTCATAGAGGATTACAACGGGGACGGGAAAAAAGTCATCCAGCTGTACGATTTCGTATTCTACACATCCGAGCAGCTGGAGAAGGTGGCGGTGGAGACCGACGAGAACGGCGAGAAGACAGTGGTGAACATAAGCACCAACCGGGCGACGGCAAACCGGTTCTCCGATGAGATCTTCGGAGTGGACTCGGGAGTCTGCATACTGTCGGAGAGCCAGTACGATGAGGTGAAAGAGACCGAAGCCTTCATGCCCCTCACAGAGGCCCTGGGATACGTTCCCGAAGGCTCGGTCGACGGATATGCCGTGAGGCTGTCGGAGACGAAGCTGTACAGGTACTTCGCGGCTGCGCAGATCTTCCCCCGGGATTCCGTCATCGTCATGAGGAAACTGTCCACCATGGGCTCGATCCTCGGGATGAAGAAAAGGGCCGAGGCGAACCACGAGGCCGGGCTTAAGCTGTTCCGGGCGCTGCTGGAGTTCGAGTATCCGGAGGGATACACGGAGCCGGAAACGGCGGAATAGAAATATATTATTTTAACAAATCTTTGAATTATCGGAGAATGCCATGAAGATCGGATTGCTTCCCTTATACATCAAACTGTACGACGACATAGGACTGGACATCCGCGGCACCCTTGAGGCCTTTTACGAAAAGATCGCCGGGATGTTCCGGGACAGGGGATTCTCGGTGGAGACCTGCGGCTTCTGCCGCGTCAGGCCGGAGTTCGAGCAGGCGGTAAGGGCCTTCGAGGAGGCGGGAGCCGACGCCATCGTGACCCTGCACATGGCCTATTCCCCCTCCCTCGAATCCCTGGACGTGCTCCTCGGCACCGATCTGCCGGTCATAATACTCGACACGACGCCGGAGGAGGAGTTCACCCGGATGCAGGACCCCGCGAATATAAACACATGCCACGGGATCCACGGGGTCATGGACATGTGCAGCATGCTGAAACAGCGGGGGAAGCCCTATGCCATAGCCGCCGGGTACTACGAGGATTCGGACTGCGTCGACAGGGTCTGCGGGTTCGTGCGCGCCGCGGCGGCGGCCCGTTCGCTGTCCCGCCAGAAGGTGGGGCTCATCGGCGGAAGCTTCCCGGGAATGGGGGACTTCTCTGTGGATCCCGCGGAGATGCGCAGGCGTTTCGGCGTGATCATCGAGAACGCGGACGGCGGGGAACTGGCAGAAATAGGAAAAGAGATAACCGATGAGGCGGTGGAAGAGGAGATAAGATCCGACAGGCAGCGCTTCGCCTTCAGCGACAGCGTGGTCCGGGAGGAATACGCCATGTCCGTGAAAAGCTGCCTCCAGGTCAGGGAATTCATCGCCCGGAAGGGATATACCGCATTTTCCGTGAATTTCCTCAACGTAGACGGGCTCGTTTCGATGCCATTCATCGAGGCCTGCAAGGCCATGGAGCGGGGCACCGGATACGCCGGTGAGGGGGACGGCCTGACAGCGGCCTTCACCGGAGCTCTCCTGTGCGCATATCCCGAGACCAGTTTCGTTGAGATCTTCTGCCCGGACTGGAAGAACGGCACGCTGTTCCTGAGCCACATGGGCGAGATGAACTACCGCATCGCAGACGACCGTCCCGTCATAACCCGGGCCGGGACCAACTTCACGTGCGGATCCCATCCCTACGCGGGGTACAGCCGGATGAAGAGCGGCAGGGGAGTATATGTAAACGTGAGCCGGGGACCGGAGGACTATGAGCTCCTGCTGGCCCCGTGCGAGATGGAGGCCTCCGGGCCCGACAGGTTCGGCGGTTCCATGAGGGGCTGGATGAAGCCCGAGAGCCTTTCCACAGCGGAATTTCTCGAGGCGCTGAGCAGAAACGGCGCTACCCATCACAGCAGTTTCGTCTACGGCGCCACCGCGGAGGAACTGGAGTTCTTCGGGCGGCTTCTTTCCATGAAGACAACCGTCGTCCGGTAGGGAGGGGATCGCTTGTCATACCTGATGGGACTCGATATCGGGACCTCCTCCGTGAAGGGCGTCCTGATGACTGAAGAAGGACAGATAACTGAAAAGACCCGCGAAGGGTTCACATATGACAGAAGGCCAGACGGCGCCATTGAGATCGGTGCCGGGGCCTATCTCGGAAGCTGCATGATGGCACTGCGGACGCTGACCGCGGCCGCCGGGGACGGGGAGATCCTCGGGATCTGCGCCTCCTCCGCCAGCGGGAATCTGCTGGTCACGGACAGGGAGGGGAATGCCCTGTGCCCGATAACGGGCTGGCAGGACGGCCGGGTGAGGGACGAGGCCAGAATGGTCCTCGGGGAGATCGACGCCGGCTCCCTGTACAGGCGTACGGGCTGGCCCTTCGATCTTCATACCTTCCCCCTGGCGCAGCTGTGCCGCATCCGGGTACAGTCACCCTGGCTGCTTTCCGGAGACAACATGATATGCATGAGCACCGAATACCTGTACCGGGTCCTCACCGGCAGATGGGGGATCAGCACATCCGCCGGCACTCCTTTCTATCTCATAGACCAGCAGACCGGGGAATATATCCCCGAGCTGCTGAACACTTTAGGGATCCGGGAGGAACAGCTCCCCCCGGTGATGCCATGCGGCTCCGTCCTCGGACGGATACTGCCGGAGGCGGCGGAGGAATACGGCCTGCCTGCCGGGATCCCGGTGATCCTGGGCAGCTTCGACCATCCCTCCGCGGCAAGAGGGGCGGGCGTGCTCCGGGAAGGGGAGATGCTCCTTTCCTGCGGCACCTCCTGGGTCGGGTTCTTTCCCTGCGCCTCAAGGGAGCGCCTTGTGGACGGGGGGCTTCTGATCGATCCGTTCCTTGCCCCTGAAGGCTGCTGGGCCGGGTTGGTCTCCGCGGCCTCGCTCTCAAATGATGTCGAAAAGTATGTACGAAAATATATAGACCCATCCGGAAACGGATACCGGACCCTTTCCTCCCTGGCGGCGAAGTGCCCTCCGGGAGCCGGTGGTCTTCAGATCTGCCCGGCGGATGAACCGGATGACGGGGCAGTGGAAGGATACAGCCGGGAGCAGATAGCCCGGGCCATAATGGAAGGCACCGTGAGAGTCTTCAGGTATCAGCTCGGGAAGGCTGAAAAGGCCGGGATACGCGCAGAGAGAGCCGTCATGGTCGGCGGACCGTCTGAGGACCCACTCTGGGCCCGGATCATTGAAGACATATGCGGTTTCACTGTCAGGACAGACGGTGACGCCCACGCGGGCGCCAGAGGCGCCGCGGTGCTGGCTGGGATCGGCGCCGGAGTCTACAGGGACGAGGCCGATGCGCACGAGATATTCCTGAAGAAAATGAAACGGGAGGGACAGGATGTTTGATCTTGATTTCAACGGATTTGACAGGCACGTTTACGAGACGGAACTGAAGGATTTTCTGCCGGACCGTTTTTATGATTTCCACACTCACGTGTACGAAGCGTCCTTCAATGCGGACATATCCCACAACGGGGGATCTTCGTGGATAGACCTGGTGGCGGACGAGCTGCCGGCGGAGGAACTGCTCCGGACCTACAGGGTACTGTTCCCGGACAAGGAAGTGACTCCGCTGGTGTTCGGAGGCTGCCTGACGGATCTGGACCGCAACAACCGCTACGTTCTGGAAATGAAGGACAGATACGGTTTTCCCGCCCTGTTCCGCTCCGGATACGACATGCCGGCGGACAGGCTGGAGGAAGAGGTGAAAAAAGGCGGTTTTCTCGGGCTGAAGCCCTATCTGACCAACTGCCCGCCGTACATCCCCTCAAAGGAGGTGCGGATCTTCGACTTTCTCCCGCACGAGCATCTTCAGGCGGCTGACCGTAACGGATGGATCGTCATGCTCCATATCCCGCGGGACGGACGCCTGCGGGATCCCGTGAACCTGGCGCAGCTTCTCGAGATAGAGGAGAAGTACCCAAACGTGAAGCTCATAGTCGCCCACATCGGCAGGGCCTACGCGCCGGAGGACATCGGGAACGCATTCGACCTTCTTGGCAGGACCAGGAACATGTGCTTCGATTTCACAGCGAACCTGAGCCCCGACGCCATAAAGGCCTGCCTTGAGGCAGTAGGGCCCCGGCGCCTGCTCTTCGGCTCCGATCTTCCCATCGCCGTCATGCGGATGTACCGCGTGACCGAGGACGGGGTATACTATAACGTGGTGCC
>CACZSC010000092.1 GCA_902783755.1 uncultured Ruminococcus sp.
AAAAACAGCTGCTCACTTCATCATGAGCAGCTGTTTTTTTCTGATTAAACTGCCGGATAATCGTTTTTCAGGCGGCTTCTCTAGTTTACGCTTTCTTTACTGCATGAAATAATAAATCTCAATTCGTAATCGTTTTTGACCGGGTACTTGAATTCATCTTTTGTCTGAGGTCCGCAAATGCCGGTTCCTATACCCTGCTGAAAAGCTGATATGGTAACATATGTGCCCGTACGTTTCTCATCCTCACGGTGCTTCATTCCAAGAAGCTCGGCGTCGCTGTAAGGCTTGATACCAAGCTCGAATGCTCTGTCAACGGCACTGAACTTTACCGTCGTGCTGCCGTCGCTCACGCTTGCCCATCTGGTATCAAAACGGCTTCCGCTTTCCTGCGGTTTGATATTAGGCTCGGTCATATCAGACACCTTGCAGCTGACATGTTCGATCGGGAACTGGTCCTTCATGTCCGCATACGATTCTCCGCTCCTGCCATAGTATTTGACATCATCGAACGCAGCATCGAATCTGAATGCCTTTCCGAATCTCGGTACGGTGCCTTTCCCTTTTGTACAGTGCAGTCTGCTGGTAACAAGTACTGACCCTGCTTCATCTATTCTTTCGTACGTATCAACACACTCAAACTCATTCTTTTTGCAGACGATACGGGAAACGACTGTCAGCTTGTTTTCTGTCTTTTCAATCGACACCACTTCTGTCCTCTGCCCGGTGAAGTCCTTCATGGCATCGCCTACTCCGAAGAATATGAAGTCATTATCGGTCGGGGCACGGAAGAGTATTGTTGCAGGATCCGCTGGAGTTATGATCTTTCCGCCTATGACGAGAGACACCTCGTCCGAATCATCATCGCTTATATCTCCGATTTTATACTTTCCGGTCCCTTCCGGTATACCCGGTATATTCTCCCTTATAATAATCTGCTCGCGCGATACCACAGTCTTCGTCTTTCTGTCAAAGGCGGTAATCATCAGCGTGCAGTCTGTGCCGGCTTCTTCAGCAGCTTTGATATGCTCTGCTGTATCGATCCTTATCTTCACCTTCTCAAGAGGTCCGCATTCAGGAGCCAGGGAGAATTCACTTCCGTCGCTCCAGCAGCACTTCAGTTCATATCTGAATCCCGGAGTGAATGCCCTGGTGTTGAAAATCTCAAAATCATCTCCTCCAAGCCAGCTGACACGTATAGGGCGATAAATGAATCTGGTTATCTTTGCACCTGTTGATGGACTGCGGTCAGGATAGAACATGCCGTCAACACAAAAGTTCTTGTCGTGCTCCCATTCACCATGGTCTCCGCCGTATGTGTAGCTGCCATCCTCGTGAAGCACTGCATGATCGACCATCTCCCATACGCAGCCTCCGGTAAGGTTATCGTAAGAATATATCTCCTTCCAGTAATCCTCCATGCCTCCCGGGCCAACACCCATGGCATGAGCGTATTCACACAGGAAATACGGCCTGTCGCAGAACTGTTTGACTTTATATTTCTTTTCGCCTATTTCGTGTACACGCTCCGAAGGCGGATACATCTCGCTGGCCACATCATATGCCTTCCTTTTTGTATGTACTGCGCTTTCGTAGTGCACCGGAAGAGTCGAATACTGCTTAAGATAGTCATATTCTCTGTCTGTATTATGTGTACCGCCTGCTTCATTACCGAGACTCCACATAACGATTGACGGATGCATTTTGTCTCTCTGATACATCCTTGCCACACGGTCAACATAATGAGCTTCCCACTTCGGATCGTCGCTTATGCGGTTGTAACTTGGCGGGAACTTGTGCACATATGTACCGTGTGTCTCGAGATCCACTTCATCTACTACATAAATACCCAGTTCATCACATACTTCCAGCAGATAAGGATCCGGCGGATAGTGCGAAGTCCTGACCGTGTCGATATTGTATTCCTTGCAGAGCTTCATATCGCGCTCTATCTCATCAGGAGTCAGCGTATAACCGTTCTCTGCAGAAGTGTCGTGATGATTCACCCCATGGAATTTGATGAGCTGGCCGTTCACCAGGAGCTTGTCACCCCTGATCTCGACAGTCCTGAATCCTACGCGCTGTTTAACACAGCTTCCTTCGATCTCGTAATACAGGTTGTAAAGCTCCGGGGTCTCATCGCTCCACTCTACAGGCGAAATATTACGGAAAGTAACTTCCGCCCTTTTGCCTTCGGATTTTACAGTCTTTTTCTCACGCACACCGCGTCCTTCAAGGGTGAATGTCACTTCTCCGTCTTCGTAAAGCTCCGCCCTTGCAGTAGCAAACCACATTCCGCTGACCTTTCTTGTGATGATATCCACATCACGGAAGTCATTGCCTTCTGAAATGCGGAGCAGTACATCCCTGAATATCCCGTTATTTCGGAACATATCCTGATCCTCAAGGTAGGTACCATTGCACCATCTGCGCACTACTACTACGACCTCGTTGATCCAGTCATGCAGGTATGGAGTCACATCAAATTCAGCTGTGTTGTGCGAACCTTCAGTATATCCAACGTAGTGATCATTTATATAGATGTCCGCACAGCTTGCTATTCCGAGGAACGACAGTATGTAGCGCCTTTCAGGAGCATCAGGTCCGTCGGTATTGAAAAACGTACGGTAAACTCCTACGAAGTTATACTCTTCTCCCGGGTCCTTCCACCTGGGACCGAGGCCATAATCCGAACCCTGTAGGCTGAAAACCTTGCCGGCTTTATCGAGTTCCGGGATTTTCGGCGGATCGTATGGAAACTGATATCTGAGATTTACATAGAAAGGCCTGTCGTAACCACGGAACTGCCAGCAGGAAGGTACATCTATCTTGTCGAATATCAATGTATCAGTATCCAGCAGGTCCGGAAGCTGCGAAGGCTTCGGAAAAAACCTGAAATCCCAGTCGCCGTTCAGGCAGATAACCTTTGGGGACTTATATCTCTTCTCTTTTCCGGATACTCTGTCAGCGGACTCACGGTCCGGATATGGGATGAAATAGCTCCTCGGAGCCAGCTTATTGTCTTCAAAGACGTTGAAATCACAATAATTTGTCTTGTTGATCCTGTATTTCATTGTGTTTTATTCCCCGAATACCGCTTTGTAATCAGCCTGGAATTTTTTGATACCGATGTCTGTCAGCGGATGATTGATCATCTTTTCCAGAACTCA
>CACZSC010000093.1 GCA_902783755.1 uncultured Ruminococcus sp.
GGTCTGTAAGAGGTGTAATTGAAGTTCCTTATATCGTCGTAGACTCCGCCCTGCTGATAGTTGATGGTAGCCACACTGTTGTCGCCGGACTCCCACTGCATCTTGTCGGCAAGCTCTGCCCAGGCGTATTCGCCGTAGTTGGCTGAGATCACGTTATGCAGGGAAATGTCGCGCTTCAGAGCTAGTATCTCCTCCGAAGTCAGCTGAGAAATGGCGGATCTGTTGGACATGGTGAAGCTGTCCCCCACATGCTCACCGTCCACAAGTATATCCAGAGCGTCTCCGTCGTAGACGTAAAGCATGAAGGAATCGTAGCTCCATGTGCTATCCGTTCCGTTCTTCGCCTTTATCGTGACCACGTAGACTTCCCTGTAGCTGGAGGGATCGGATGGATCCGCCGTGACTTCCGGTATCTGAAGGGTGTATGACCCTCCGTAAGTGCCGTACCCATCGGTATCTCCGGGATCGGTTATAACGATCTCGTCCGTGCTGCCGGTCCTTGCGATGCGGAGCTCGAACAGGTTCTCACTTGAGGAGTACTGCTCAAAATTCTCTATAAGCCAATCTATATCCGTGCTCCCGACCGTATCGACGACATAAAGACTGCCTATATTGTAGAATTCCACATTTGCAGGAAGCGACAGGACGTTCAGCGGCACCGAGGCGGAATATTCCGTTCCGTCGAACATGGTGCTTACTGTCACCGTGAATCTGTTATATGTCTCGTTGTAGTACTGATAGGTCAGATAGTTGCCTGGAATGCTCACGCCGGAAACAGGTGTGCCTGCATCGCCGGTAACGTAGGTCTCGTATATAAGACCGTTCTGCGGCAGGTTCTCCGAATCGGCGACCCTGACCGTGACATGGAAAGTGGTCGGGTTGTATCCGTTCTTCCTGATGATATTGCTGTTCCAGTAGATGTTGGCGTGAGATCCGGATATCACGTTTATCTCTTTTGATGCATTCGGGATCGAAAGATAGGGGGAATAACCCTCATCGAACACCACAACGAAATTGCCGAAAGTGGACGGCACTCTGCCGGCATAGCCTCCCATGGCACAGGCAACGACAAAGAAATACCCAGGTGTTCCCGTAGGATAGATATATCCGTCCTCATCTATATGAGCGTAGTCATCCGCGTTTGCCCCGCCGCCGTCCAGTGCCCACAGGAAATGTGCATACTTGTCAAGCGTACGGCCGTTGGTGTATGCCGGGTCATATATTGTGGTATGGGCCGTATCTCCGAAGGTGAAATCATCGCCGTTGAGCACAACCCGGGCGCGGATCGTGGGATTGCCTGCCAGGTTTACGTTGAGCCGGTAGAGATCCGTCTGACCGTCTCTCGGGAAAGTCATGTCGATGTCGTTGAGATCCGGGTCGGAATAATCCACCGTGATCCTTATCTTCATGTCATTTTGAGTCACCAGTTTCGGAGGATTGATCGTCAGACAGCAGGTCTTTCCGAAGATGGGCTCGACATCGGCCACATTGTGCTCGTCAACTGATCCGTAATACAGCGCGAATACGCATTCCAGCGGCTCCGTATGTTCGCTGAAATAGCTCCGCAGGTCAATTGATATCTGCGAGCACAGCCTGCCTCCGGTCACCGCTCCTTCCAGACCGCCTTCGAGGTCCCAGAGCCTGTGCAGATTTCCGTTAAACAACAGCCTGCTCGGGTCGTCCGGGTCTGTGAGCCCCGGAATGTAGAGTGAGTAGAACAGGCCCTTGTACTGGGCTTTTCCGCTTTCCTGATCCTCTTCTATTTCAGAAAGCAGCCAGGTCGTCATTCCGGGATCATTTGAGATATCCGCGCTGACATCTATGGTATATATGTTCTGCAGGACAGAATTGACGGTTGCGCTGATGCCTGTGAATGTATGTTTCCTGTCAGGGGTGCTGATCGATACTCCGTCTATAAGAACATTGAAGTTGGCTGCCGAGGAATCTCCGATGTTCCCGAAAGCATCCTTGGTATAATACCCGGTCATTCTGAGACTGGTCGCATCAAGCTCACCTACCGGGTAGACGAACACCTGTATGTTTGACAGTCCCGTACCGGTAAGCGCCGGGATCCATTTGCCGTTCAGTTTAATGGAAGTGTATTCTGCCTGAACTGCTTCACTGAACTGCACGAAAAGCGGGACGCCCATGCCGGGGGTGTAAGTATCGTGTGAGCTCCAGACCATGTAAACTGTGGGAGCTGTTTCGTCATAGACCACCAGAGTCGCGTTGCGCATTTCCCATCTAAAATCATTGTTGCCGTCATAGCTGACCGTGGCTGAACCAGGATCGTCCATCTTCAGTATATGTGCGATCTGCTGCATTGAGTTCTGCTGAGCAACTGTACCGAAGGATTGCTTCAGGATGGAGATATTTTCCGGTTCGGAGGAAAAGCTCAGCTCATATACCTGGCCTCCAAGATAGTTTTCACCTGTATATCTGAAAGTCCCGCTCCCGTTTCCTGTCGGGATATTGATATCGGAATTGTAGGCGTTCTGGTCGAAAACGTATTCATAAACCGTACCGGATGCGTCAGACATCCTGGTACATCTTGACACCTTGCCTCCGGTTGCGACAGGAAGCACGCCTGCCTTGATAATACTCCTGGGAATGGTAGTATTCGCAGTCACTTCTATTCTGAACGTGGAATAGAACCCGTTGTTGATGGCATCAACGAGGTTCTTTGTGCCATAAGGCATTTCCAGGGAAGTATCTCTGCACGGAAGCAGCCAGCCGATTTTTTCCCGATCGACAGTAAAATCATACGCGTTCAGACGCACCGGATTCCCGAGCTCAGGGGTGAACTCCGGTTCGTTTTCGAGGAAAACGGGAATGTACATGGCATCGCAGTCCTGACCGTCTTCATTGATGAAGAGACAGTTCTTGACGGCTTTGACGCTCAGTATGAGATACGAGCCCCCGGCATTTTTGTCAAGCGGCCTGTAGGAAACGCCTTCGGGAAGACCGGGGTCGATCTTTACGCCGGTTGTTGCATTCTCAACTCCTGTTATACTTGTATACGGAAAGACCATATAGCCGCTTTCACCGTCGGTTCGCTCGCAGTTCACCGGGATGAAAGCATATTGAAAGACGGCCTCCTGGCCAGGAGCTGCACCGGAGAATCTGGCCATATATTCCAGGTCTCCTGAACGGCTGAACGTGACCCTGGCGGCCTGGTCAAAGTCCTTCTGGCTTACTGTGCTGCACAGGGCACTTCCGAATCCCTCTGTGGAGAATTCTATGCCGCGGGTAAGGACCTGTTCCACAAGGGAATCGTATGAATCCTTCTGTTCCTGTGTCCATTCGGCGTCGATGAAATATGTGTCCCTGATATATGTGACATACTCCTCGATCTCGATCATGGTCGCCACTTCTTCCAGTGTAACCGGGGTATCGTCCACGATTATGTATTTTCCGGGATCGTAATCCCCGGCGAGGACTTCCTTAAGTTCGTCCAGGGTGACCTCCCTGCCGTCCATGCGTATGGTCCAGCTTTCGGCAAGATTGCCGGTATCGTCCAGAAGGCCGTAGTGCTCCAGAAGCTCATAATAGAGCTCCGCCTCATCTTCTGAACCGACTACTCCTTTGATGGCTTCAAGCATTTCCCTGTTGTATTCCGGGGAATTGTCAATAAGCGATGCGAATATCTGCATCGGCAGCACCGTTATCACCATGACCATCGTAAGAATCAGGGCCGTGACCTTTGTCCAAAGGTTTTTCATACTTTCCTCCTGTCGTTCGTTCCGTGCCGTTCCGGGATCCCTTATATCCGAAAACTTCTTTTAAATACGTGTGTTATTTATATATTAAAGTAATTAGATTGACAAACAACTCGCCTGTCAGTATAATCATATCTTGACCACCCGTGGTCAAGTCAATAGACCGAGGAAAAAAATTATGATGAATTATCCGGATAAAAGAAAACTCTTCACTATCAGTGAAGTCACCCGCGCCTGCGGGGTCAGCAGAGCCACCCTCATAAGGATTGAAGAGAGCGGTTTCATGAAACCTTTCAGGATCGATCCCGACAGCGGTTACAGGTATTACGATACACAGAACATAGCAGCAATCGGTCAGTACCAGCGACTTCAGGCCATAGGTCTTTCAAGGGCAGAAATCGCCGATCTGTATCACGGGCGCACGGACAGCAGAGACTTTATCAGGAGCCAGCGGGAAAAGCTCGGCAGACTGCAGCAGTTCCTCGATGAATACGAAGTCAGTCACGACCATGAGAAGGATTTCTCCGTCAACTATGTTACACTTCCGGAAATAACATGTTGCTGTCTGAGACTTGAGCCAAAAACAATTGGTGATATTTCTACCCAGGCTTTCCTGAAACATGAAAAATGCATAAGCGAGGGATACCAGCTCCTGGGATCCGAACCTCTTTCCGTCTTGTACGCGGACAGGGAGTCTATCTTTAACCCTTTATCACCTAAAAGCAATTTGACCATGTGCGTGCCCGTCATTCCGCGTCGCGGGCCGGATCCGAACCTACAGGTGCTTCCTGCCACTGAAGCCCTTTCAGTGACAGGTTTCGGCGGTTACGATGCCATCATCAGGCTCTGGGAGCATACATTTGCCGAACTGGAAACCCGGAAACTGGAACCTTCCGGCCCCTACAGGCTCATTTCCCTTGTGGCGTATTACACATCAGAACAAATCAGCGAAGCCGATATCTGCAGCCGGTGCATAGTCCCCATCAAGCGGAAGGAAGAATGAACGGCATATACGAGAAAAACAGACCGGAAAACTGTCCGAATAACGGAACGGTTTCCCGGCCTTTTTTACTGTCATGTGCACTGCGTTGTACGGTATGCTTCGGGAATCAGCGCTGTGTAGAAAAAGAAAACAGCCGGATCCGTTATAATGGGATCACGGCTGCTTCAACGTCCCTGAGCGGATTCGAACCGCTGGCCTTACGCTTAGGAGGCGCACGCTCTATCCTGCTGAGCTACAGAGACTTGTTTCCCGGCAGTATTCTTGTCGGTGAGTGTTATTATACCATAAGCCGGCGACGATATCAACACATATTTCTGACGAAAAAAATTTTTTAAATACAACATAATTCTGGCATGATTTTGTTGAAAGTCACGGACAATTCGGCTATAATCTATCATGTTTTAGTGTGCAGTGATTTGAGAGGATTTGACGATGTACAGAGAAGGATTTGACAGCGAGAAATACACCGAGCTCCAGTCCCAGCGCATCCGCGAAAGGATCGACATGTTCGGCGGAAAGCTGTATCTTGAATTCGGAGGAAAGCTTTTCGACGACTACCATGCTTCAAGAGTGCTCCCCGGTTTCAAGCCCGACAGCAAGATCAAGATGCTGCTCAAGCTTAAGGACAGGGTCGAGATCGTAGTCGTGGTCTCTGCTGAGGCCATAGAAAAGAACAAGATGCGCGCGGATCTGGGCATTACGTACGATATGGACGCCATGAGACTCATCGACGCCTTCAGGGATTATGATCTCTATGTAGGCAGCGTCGTCGTGACTCATTACGAAGGCCAGGCTTCATCAGACAAATTCATAAGCAGGCTGGAAAGCCTGGGCGTAAGGGTGTTCAAGCACTACCCGATCCCGGGATATCCCGTCAATACCCGACTGATCCTCAGCGACGAGGGATACGGCAAGAACGACTATATCGAGACGGAACGCGACCTTATCGTCGTAACGGCTCCCGGCCCGGGCAGCGGAAAGATGGCCACATGCCTGTCCCAGCTCTATCTGGACAACAAGCGCGGCATCAAATCCGGTTACGCGAAGTTCGAGACCTTCCCGGTGTGGAACCTTCCTCTCAACCATCCTGTCAACATTGCGTATGAAGCCGCGACCGTCGACCTTTCCGACGTCAATATGATAGACCCGTTCCACATGGAAGCATACGGCACCACAGCCATAAACTACAACCGAGACGTTGAGGTCTTCCCTGTCCTGAGAAGGCTGTTCGACGGCATCTACGGCGAGTGTCCATACAAGAGCCCCACGGACATGGGCGTCAACATGGTAGGATACTGTATATATGACGACGAAGCTGTCTCCCACGCCGCGAGGATGGAGATCATAAGAAGGTATTACAACTGCCTCGTGAGGAA
>CACZSC010000094.1 GCA_902783755.1 uncultured Ruminococcus sp.
CCGCATCCAGCGAACACTCCCAGGATGAGAGTGAGAAGCAGGAGCAGTGCGATCATTTTTCTGAGAATATGCTGCATATCGTCCTCCAAAAGTATATTTTGTATCCTTGTATAATTTTATCAGAACCTCGGCTCCTTTTCAATTGCCTTTTGTTAATCATGCGCTATGATTTTCGCTTTTTCCGAAATATTTCTTCAGGGGGGAGCTGCTTAAACCTTGTATTTGCGGGAGCGGATATATATAATGGAAACAGAACGGCAGAGAACGGGGGGGAAAAGCATGCAGAAACAGAGAACAGCGAGGATCCTGAGCCTGCTCATCGTGATGATAATGGTCTTCACCGCAATCCCTGCGGTGACTGTGTACGCGGAAGAGGACCTGTCGCTGCTCAGGAAGGAGATCTGTACGGGCCACAATCCGGCGGACCACCTTCAGCTGACAATCAGCGGCGATGAGCTCACGGCCGAGGGATGCATATACTATGAAGGTCTGACGTATGTATGGATCGACTGCATAGAATCGGAGCAGATCATATTCGAGGCATCATGCTCGGAGCCTTTTTCCGAGACCGTTTCCCTCACCGGATGTCCCTCGTGGTTCCAGTTCACCGTGTGCATCACGAACGGCGAGAAATACAGCCACTACATATATTATCTCTACAAGGACGTGTTCGTGAGGAAGTACGGCGGGGAATGGTATTTCCAGCTGCCTCCGAATTACGGGTCGAACCTTGAACTGACCGGCGGATGGGTGAATTTCGGCGATATGCTCTATTCGGACGATTATGTCCGGAACAGCGCGCTGAAATCCCTTTCCGATATGATAGCCGAAGGGGCCGCCGACGATTACGGGAAGCTGTTCCTGCTTCACAGCTGGGTGGCCAACAACATATATTACGATAATGATACTCTCTCCAACGACACCTACAAGATGCCCGAGGACGTGGCAGCATTCGGCAGGGCAGTGTGCGAAGGATACGCGAGGCTGCTGTGCGAGCTGGCCAGGCTCCAGGGCATACCCTGTGCAATCGTGACATGCATGGCCAGGGGGGAGAGGAGGGACGGGACTCCGGGGGACGATTTCGCCGATTCCTTCCCGGCTCTCCATTCATACGCGGAGGCCTTCGTGAACGGCAGATGGGTCATCATGGATCCCACCTGGGACAGCCTGAATAAATACAGGGACGGCCAGTACGTGGAGGAGAAGGCGGTCATATTCCACCATTTCGACATATCCGAGGAACTTCTGGCCTGGACCCATATGAAAACGGAACGGCGGTTCACCAGCGTCAACGAGTGGCAGGTCAGTGTCACCGAGTACACCTATGACGATTCCACATACTCGGGATACGGCGTTAAGGCTTCCTTCACCACCACGGCGGGTGCCGTGATGGATCTTTCGGCCGAAGGCACGAAGATCATGAACGATTATATGGAAAAATACAACGTCCCGCTCAACGAGCAGGGGATGATCAACAATCTCTACGCGGAACTGAAGAGGACCGCAGGGGAGATCAACACCCCTTCGAAGTGGGCGAGGGAGGAAGTCTCCGCTTCGATGTACAGAGGCCTTATACCGCTTTACCTTCAGAACAGATACAGGACCTCGATCACGAGGAAAGACTTCTGCGCACTCATAGTCGAGATACTGAAATACTTCTCCGGAGCCCGGGACTGCAGGGAACTGCTTGACCTGGCCGGAGTGTCCATGCCCGGCAGCAGTCCCTTCGGCGACACTGATGACGTGAACGTCATCACCTGCTCCGCGCTGGGCATCGTGAACGGTACCGGGGACGGCCTGTTCTCGCCGGATAACACACTGACGCGGGAGCAGGCGGCCACGATCCTCTGCCGCGCCGCGGGGACCCTTTCCGCGGATTACGTTCCGGCGGACATCAGCTTCGAGGACAACGGGCAGATTTCCTCATGGGCATACGAGGGGATAAGGGCGGTGGTCGCCATGGTGGAGCCCGGCGGTCATTCCGTGATGGGAGGCGTCAGCGCCATGTCTTTCAGCCCGAAGGGACCTTATACAAGAGAGCAGTCGGTCATTTCGGTATACAGGCTGCTTGAATACGCGCTTGCAAGATAACAGTCTGGAGAAACATGATATGGAAAAAGAATCCGACAGAAGGTTCAGATGGGGCGTGGCCACGGCCGCGTACCAGATCGAGGGAGCGGCTGCCGAGGACGGCAAGGGCCAGTCCATATGGGACGTGATGTCTCATATCCCCGGGAAGACCAGACGGGGAGACACGGGAGACGTGGCGTGCGACCACTACCACAGGTTCAGGGAAGACATAAAGCTGATGGCTGAACTGGGCGTCAACGCTTACCGCTTCTCCGTTTCCTGGTCCAGGATACTGCCTGACGGGAAAGGACGGGTGAACGAGAAGGGGATCGAATTCTACAATTGTCTAATAGACGAGATGCTCAAATACGGCATCGAGCCCTTCCTGACACTGTACCACTGGGATCTGCCCGAGAAGCTGTTCGAGCTGGGCGGGTGGCTGAATCCCGAATCCCCGGAATGGTTCTACGAGTATGCGAAGCTCGTGGGTGAGCGTTTTGGCGACCGGGTGAAGCATTACATAACCCTGAACGAGCCCACCAATGTGATAGAGGGAATGGGGCCCGGCGCCACTAACGCGCCGGGAATGGAATACTCCCTCAAGAACAGGCTCCAGGCGATCCACAATCTCCTGAAGGCCCACGGCATGGCCGTGCGGGCGCTGAGGGAGACCGTCGAGGATTCGAGGATAGGGTTCTCCCCGTGCAGCGGACCTTTCTGCCCAGCGGATGACGGAGAGGACATAATCGAGGAGTCCAGGAAAGGCTACTGCGACCTCAGGAAGGACGATCTCATCGGGAATCTCGTGCTGTACAGCGACCCGGTGTTCCTCGGGGACTATCCGGCGAAATACTATGAGTACTACAGGGATGTGCTCCCGGAGATAACGAAGGAGGACCTCGAGCTGATCTCGACCCCTGTGGATTACTGTTTCCACAACATATACAGCGCGAACGTCCTTGACAGGGACGGAAAAGGCGGATTCAGGATCAGGGGAGGGAACCCCGTATGCAACATGCTGGAATGGGGTATAGTCCCGGGTGCCCTCTACTGGGGCCCGAAGTTCCTGTACGAGAGATATAAAAAGCC
>CACZSC010000095.1 GCA_902783755.1 uncultured Ruminococcus sp.
CCCCGGATCGATCGGAAGTATCCCGTCGTTCTTCAGAAGAACGGCGCATTCTCTGGCAGCCTGAAGGTTGAGTTCCCGGTGCTCGGAACATTCAAGCTTTTCGAAAGGTATGGAGGAATAGGGTTTCTTTTCCTCGAACTCTCCCAGCATCACCCTGATGGACATCGCCGTCACTGCGGCTTCCGTTATATCCTCTTCGGTGATCAGATCCTCCTCATATGCGTCGAGTATCACGCGGTAGGCGTCACCGCAGTTGACGTCGCAGCCGGTCTTGAGTGTCAGCGCCACCGCTTCCGTAAGGGAATTCACGTACTTGTGGTTCGTGAATATGTCGAAGATCGCTCCGCAGTCGGAAACGAAATATCCCTCGAACCCCCATTTGCCGCGCAGGATTTTCTGCATCAGTTCCCGGTTGGCGCAGCAGGGCTCGCCGTTGGTCCGGTTATACGCTCCCATGACGCCCGCGACGCCTGCCTTTACCGACCACTCGAACGCGGGAAGATACGTCTCCCACAGGTCGTGGCCGTTCACCTCGGCATTGAAGGAATGCCTGAGGCTCTCCGGTCCCGAATGGACAGCGAAATGCTTGGCACAGGCAGCGGCTTTGAGGAATTCCCCGTCTCCCTGCAGCCCCTTTATATATTCGACCGCAAGTGATGCCGTAAGGAACGGATCCTCTCCGAAGGTCTCCTGTCCCCTGCCCCACCTGGGATCTCTGAATATGTTTATGTTCGGGGTCCAGTATGTCAGGCCTTTGTATATGTCACGGTCGCCTTTTTCGGAACTGTTGTTGTACTTCGCCCGCGCTTCGGTGGAAACGGCGTCGCCGATCCTCCCGATGAGTCCGGGGTCGAACGTGGCGGCCATGGCTATGGCATGGGGGAAAACCGTCGCCATACCTGATCTCGCAACTCCGTGAGACGCCTCGTTCCACCAGTTGTACTCGTGGATTCCCAGCCTCTCCACGGCAGGGGAATCGTACCGGATGACAGACGCCTTCTCCTCAAGGTCCATCTGCCCGACCAGTTCCCTGGCTTTTGATCTAGCTTCCCGGATCGTCATCCCAGTCTCCCTACGAATCTCTTAAGATTCTCGAATCCGACCCTGATCCCTTTCAGGTTGTCCTCCATTCCCTCGAACTCGATGGAAACGTACTGGTCATATCCTGCTTTGGACAGGATCTTCAGGCACTGGGGCACGTTCACCACGCCGTGCCCGGTTATAGCGCCGCGGAGGTAGTTCCCGCCCCGCGTCATGAACCAGCCTTCCCCGGGATCCTCTTCCGTCCCCGGTCTGAAGAAGAAGTCCTTGCCGTGTACGTGGATTGCGTACCTGGCGAGCTTGCCGACGGCTTCGGTCGACTTCTCGTCCGCGCACATGAAGTTGCCGAGATCCATCAGAAGTCCGAAATTCGGGTGTCCCACCGCCTCCAGCAGTTTCTCGCATCTGTCTGCGTCCTGGAGGAAGAATCCGTGGTTCTCGAACATTGTCATGACGCCGCGCTCCGCAGCATATTCGGTGACTTCGCGTGTCGCATCGGCTATTCTCGGGAGCACAGCATCGAAGCTGATGCCGAATCTCCTCTCCGTCTCAAGACCGTATGTCACGTCGTGCCTCATTTTCGGAGCACCGATGCGGGCGGCATCGTCCACCAGCCCTTTTACTCTCTCGATCTCTTCACGGGTGGCGGTCCCTCTGTATTTCAGGAAATCGGCATAGCAGATATATGCCACTATTGGAAGCCCGATCTTCTCGGCATGCTCCCTGACCACATCCACCGTCAGCTCGTCCGTAAGGTACCTGTCCAGGAATTCGACACCGTCGAACCCCAGTTCCTTCACATAGTCCATGCATCCGAGGACGCCCAGTTTGTCCGGCTTGAGGTACGGGCCGAAACTGTAGAGAGAACATGAAATCTTCATAATGTTTGTTTTCCTTTCGATTATCGTTGTGTTTATTAAACGGGTTCAGCAAAACAGCAGCCGAAGCTGCTGTTTTGGTTATGTCAGATTGCTTTTCAGTCGTCGAGCGTGTGCTCCTGGCAGGTCTGGGAAAGAGCGCTGGGACGGATGGGAGCGGGACGCTCGCAGCGTGTGGTCATCTCATATATCTTGCCTGTCTTGCAGGATTCCTGGATGCCGTGGATGACTTCGATGGCGTGGAGACCGATATCGTAGTGGCAGCGCGGACGGCGTCCGTTGATTATGGCATAGCACATGTCCGCCAGACCTACGCCTCTGCTGGATGCATAGTATCCGTGGAGGATCGGAAGCTTGACTTTCTGGGCGAATGTCCACTCGCCGAGCTGCTGGTCGTCATTCTCGGGATCGGAAGTATTCTCGATCTTGGATGTGGGCATCTGTCCTGCCACGATCTCTTCTCTTGAAGGAGCCGCGCCTTTTCTCGTCACGAAAATATCATCGGAGAACGAGTTGGGGTCGCCGAGATCGAACACGCCTTCGGTACCGGTGATCTGGAACTTCATGGTGTCGGAGGAGTCAGATGAGATATGGAACGTTCCGAGAACGCCGTTTTCAAATTCAAGGGCCGCCAGCAGTGTCGTCGGTGTGTCGACTATGAATTCCTCACCGTATTTCGGATGATGGGGATTCAGATATGTACGGACAGGTTCCATGTTGCCGCCGAAACCGGTGACTTTCTTGATCGATCCGAGAAGGTTGATCATTTCATGGAGATAGTATCCGCCGAGGTCGAAGGGGAATCCTCCGCCGTAGTGAAGCGGGAAGAAGAAATACTTCGGTGCCAGGTCGAAGAACGGTGTTTCGGGGTTATAGTGCGATGTGCACTGCGCGTGGATGGTTACAGGCTTGCCCACGATCCCCTCGTCGAGATATTTGCGGGCTGACTGTTCCCATGCGCCCAGGAAGGTATCGGGAGCCGTGGTGAAGAACACGTGGTTCTCCTCGGCAAGTCTTCCCAGTTCCTTGGCTTCCTCGAACGTGGGTGCCATCATTTTCTCGCAGTAAACGTGTTTACCGGCCTTAAGGGCTTTGGATGTGACCTCAAAGTGGGATTCGGGATATGTGAGGTTCACGATGACTTCGATCTCGGGATCAGCAAGCATCTCATCGAGCGTCATCTTCTTGACGCCGTATTTGTCAGCTATGTACTGAGCACGTGAATCGATAAGGTCACAGCATGCGACCACTTCGATGATGTTGAATCTGTACATCATGTTTTCCATGTATGTACCGCGGCATATACCGCCGCAACCGACTACGCCTACTTTAACTTTTCTCTTAAGCATGATATTCCCTCTTCAATATATTTAGATTTGCTTTGGGCTGATTAATTCTACCATATCGGCAGATGAAAAACAAGCAATTTTGAGAGTTCCGGGGCCTGTTTTGGAAACAAATTGCATATAAACCGCGCTATACTGCCCGCTATCCTTTTCCGTCGGCCGCACCGTCCGTCCCGGAGGCGAATCTCAGGGA
>CACZSC010000096.1 GCA_902783755.1 uncultured Ruminococcus sp.
CAGAAATTCCTTATGCCTGAGTTCGCCACCCTCGGATTCGATATAGTGGAGCGAGTACTGGAAAGGGGTCTGGGTGTACGGCGTCGTGCCGATATATCTCGGGACCGCCGGATTCACAGCTTCGAAATCCAGGAAATACAGCGGATATGAAAGCGTCCCGAGGAATCCCCTGATCTTCTCCTTGTCCACTATGGTCCCGTCCGTGTGGAGTTCCGCGTCTATCTGCAGTTTCTGTATCCCGCTGAGTTTCATTCCCGAAGTCTCAATGTCTTCATATGAGCGTATGCCGTTTTCGTACAGGCTCAGCTTGCTGTCAAAATTCATCCTGTGCATGTTGAACACAGAAGGATAAGGAAGGTGTCTCGTACAGTATTTCCAGAAGGCGCAGCTGTATGGGGCGTGGCATGCCCGTGAAAGATCCACTTCAGGCTCCCTCTCGTCCGAAAGCAGCTCTTCAGCCATTGCCAGATTCGGTTCTATCCACTGCGACTCCCGATCAGCGTCTGCACTTACGTCTATGATCCTGAACAGTCTCCGCAGGTCCAGCCTGCCGTCATAAACGTAATCACTGTTGAGGATCACGAGAAAAACGCCCGAGACCCTGACGCCGCACTTTTCGAGCACGTACTTCTGGTATGCAATGTCCGCCGCATATACTTCCTTATTGTGTGATGAGCTCTTGACTTCATATATCGCCCATCCGTCTTCCCTTTTCCTGAGGATATCGACCGCGCAGTACAGTCCCTCATATGAGAAGGAGGCCTCGCAGATCACTGAGGTGCCCTTCGCCATCTCATCTCCGGTCCTCTCGATCATTCTCGTAAGATCGAGCACACCGTCAGCATATACGGTGACCTCTGTATAGTCTCCGAACAGGCCCATTGCCAGGTCGCCAACTTCGTTGCCCACGTCCATACGGGCAAGAGCCGCGTCGTCGAGCACCATCTCCTCTGGCCTGTATTTTCTCAGCCAGGCGATCTTCGGGCACTGCCACAGTCCGGTATATTTCGATTTGGAAAAATTAAGCATTATCTACCTCGCGGGAGCGGACTTTAATCTGTTTTTCCCCGCCCTCCCGATTATATCACAAACTTTGCGGGAACGGCGGAATTTTTCTCTCTTTTTGACGATTTTCGTCTTGAAATTTCGTACCAGATACAGTACTATATATCCTGACAGGAGGATTGGTTTATGGCTGACAGAAGAAAGAAACTGGCTCTGCTCCAGATGTACCTTACGATTAGGGAAAACACAGATGAAGAACATCCCATGCACTGGACCAGGCTGAAGGAGATCCTGAAAAGCAAGTACGGGCTTGACGTGGAACGCAAGACCATTCTCAGGCACGGAACACTGCTTGTCAGCTCGGATCTCGGCATAGGATACAAAAAAGGGAAAGGCTACTTTTTCACGGAGCGTCTTTTTGACGATTCAGAGATACGGATCCTGGTTGACGGCGTGCTCGCCTCGAAATATATCGAGGAAAAACAGTCCGCAGCCCTCATAGACAAGCTCTGCGGTCTCGGAAGCGTCGATTTCACCAGCCATTACAAGCATATCCACTCCGTCCACAACTGGGACAAGACGGAAAACAAATCGTCTTTCCTCAACATCGAGCTCATCGACGAAGCCATCGAGAACCGACTGATGATCCGCTTCGACTTCAACGAATACGGAGCTGACAAGAAATTCCACAAGACCAGGACCCATACGGTCTCACCATATCTGATGCTGGTCCATAACCAGAGATACTATCTCATGGGACAGAGCGACCAGTTCACCGGCGTGTCGTACTTCAGGATCGACCACATAACCAACATGACAATCACAGAAGAGAAGCTCACTCCGATCGAGGAGATCAAGGGGTATGAGAACGGGATAAACATCAGGGATTTCTCGACAGCCATGCCGTATATGTACAGCGATGCCCCCATCCCTGTCACCTTCCGCGGAAGCGAAAAGGTCATCGATGCCGTGATCGAACAGTTCGGAAAGGAAACCAGGATAACGAAGAAGGGCGACGGCATCTATGAATTCACAGTGAGGACCAGCCCGAAAGCCATGGAGTACTGGGCAATGCAGTTCGGCCTCGGAATAGAGGTTATATATCCGAAGGATCTGCGCCTTAAAATAGGAAACAACCTCGCGGAAGCGGCACAAAAGTATAACGGATAATCGAAAACAAAAAATCTCATACATTTTCAGAAATGACTAAGGAGGGATAACATGTTCTGTCCAAATTGCGGAACCCAGGTGGAAGGCCAGCCGGCTTTCTGCCCCGAATGCGGCGCACGCATGACGGCTGACGCGCCACAGCAGCCACAGCCGCAGCAAAGCGCTCCCCAGCCACAGCAGCCAGTATACCAGCAGCCGGTTTACCAGCAGCCCGCGCAGCAGCCGGTTTACCAGCAGCCGGTCTATCAGCAACCGGTTTACCAACCGCCGGTCTATCAGCAGCCGGCTCAGCAGCCTGTGAGGTCCCAGCCGGATTACTCCGGTCCCATCAAGATCAGAAGATGGCCTGCCGGAGTGGTGGTGTTCGCCATTTTCGCTCTCATCACAGCCCTCATATATGTTGTAGCCATGATCATAAACGACATTGCTACCGGTCTGTTCTCAAGAAACCCTCTTTACTGCATAATAATGATACTTGATGCTTTTCTTCCTGCGCTCGTTCTCCCGATCACGGCGCTTGCTTCCAGGCGCGGGAACCTCTTTGTTCTGGGGATCACAGTTTTTCTGGATCTGACTTTCTATATCATTGAAGTGATCCTAGGTTTTTCCTCCCCGGTAACACTCCAGTTACCGTTTTACCTTGCAAAATTCTCGCTCTATATCATAATGTTCACCCTGTTCTTCGTTTACGCGTGCATACCCATCCGTCACAAGACGACGGTGCTGCCGGCGATATACCTGCCTTTCGCACTCATCCTGATCATTCTGACAGTAGTATCATCGGTTACCTACATAGTCAGCTGCATAAAGGGAGAGTACTATATCGGCATTCTGTTCGATGTACTTGCGACAACAAAAGTCATCCTCATAAACGTGGTCTTCATCATTGCCATGTTTGCAAGCAGAAGGCACAAAGCCATAGTGCCCGCCTGATCAGGAATATACGAGTCTTTGTATGATGATCATGACGACAGATACAAAAATCAGACTGCTGTCCCTGCTGCTCGTTCTCGTCATCCTTATAGGAATGACATCGTGCAGCAACGGAAGCCCGACCGGTCCTGCAGGCACAGATACAGGTGCCGATACTGAAGATACATCCGATGACGATCCTCTTGCAGGCCTCAACTTCAAGGGGGAGTCCTTTACCATCCATTCCTCCGTGAACGTCCTCAGCGGTTTCAGCAATTCCTTCCAGTCCTCCAATTATCTGATTCAGGGCTCCGACGAATCCCAGGCTGACAAAGCCGCCGAATCGGCGCTCCAGAGGAACAAGCTGGTGGAAAACAATTTGAACATAAGGCTCAACTATATCGAGGCCGATTACGACTACAGCGAGGTGTTCACAAAGATCAGGGATCTGATCAAGGGAGGACTCGATGATTTCCAGCTGATCATAAACGATGTGAGGCTGGCTATGCTGGCCACCGAGGGCCTGTTCCACGATGTGAGCTACGGCTCATATTTCGATTTCGACAAGCCCTACTGGTATGACGATCTCATGGACAGCGTCTCCCTGAAACTTGGCACCAGATATGCCCTGATGGGCGATTATTTCATCGACATTATCCGTTTTTCCAACTGTCTGCTCTTCTCGAAGAGCCTGTACGAGAAGCTTGGATGCGATGGTGAAAGTATCTATCAGGTGGTAAGGGACGGCGACTGGACTCTCGACAAAATGTACGAGATCATGAAAGGCGGGGAGGGATATCCCTATGACTCCACGTTCATAGACAGGACTGGAAACAAGAAGCGCGACAGGCGCGATACCTACGGCCTCGTACTGTACGACTGGTGGGGGCCCATGATCCCGTTCCTCATCTCCACGGATCCTGGATACGTCACGAGGAATTCCGACGGATATCCTGAACTGAACGTTTACAACGAGAGGACCATAGCCCTCACCGAAAAGCTCCTGAAGACCCTTTACGCGGACGAGGCGGGCATCGGGAAAATATTCGACTTCGACAACGATGACGCGATCCTGGCCTTCACGGAAGACCGGGCCCTGATCCTGGGAGGACAGTATCTCGGGTCCCTTGAGTCCAGCGTCTTCGCAGATTCCGAGGTGGATTTCGCCATCCTTCCCTATCCCAAGCTGGATGAACTGCAGAAGGACTACGTTGCTCCCATACACGATACCACCGAAGTCGGGTTCATCCCCTCCACGGTATCGTACAACAACCTGCAGGTCGCCAGCGCGGTCATCGAGTCCCTCAACCGGGAGACCGAGAAGACCGTGATACCCAAGTATTATGAGTCCACATTGAAGATCCGCTATGCCAGAGAATCGGCGAATGCCGAGATGATCCAGCTGATCCACGATCACTACGGAGCAGCGTTCCCGCTGGCATGGGACGTGGCCGTGGACGGATTCCTTCTGCACGGTGTCTACGAGTCTGTATACACCAACACCAACACGTTCGCTTCCTACTG
>CACZSC010000097.1 GCA_902783755.1 uncultured Ruminococcus sp.
AGAACATTTCGCGCGCCAGCGCGGAGAGCCTCCCGACACCGGTCACGATCTCGTCGTCGGAAGGCATGGAATAGTTGAGTCTGAAGGAGTCGGAGGGAGCCTCGGTGTCGCAGTTGAAGGCGGTCCCCGGGACCACCGCCACCTTTCTCTTCAGGGCTTCCTTCACGAAGGCGTCGGAACTGATGCCGCCCGGGAGAGTGCACCAGATGAACAGGCCGCCTTCAGGCCTCGTGTACTTTACGGACTTCGGCATGTTCCTGTCGAGCTCCGACAGCATCAGGCCGCATTTTTTCCCGTACAGCTGACGGATCATGGCGATATGCCCGTCCAGATCCCTTTCCGTCATGAACCTGTGGCACAGCATCTGGAAGAACAGGTTGGTGTGCACGTCCTCGACCTGCTTAGCCACCACCATCTTCGATATGATCTCCCGGGGCCCGCATACGTAGCCGACCCTCATGCCGGCGGACAGGATCTTTGAGAAGGACGAGCAGTAGATGACGATGCCGTCCCCGTCGAAGGATTTGTACGTGGGGACGTCCCTGCCCGCGAAGCGGAGCTCGCCGTAGGGATTGTCCTCGATTATGATGACGCCGTGCTTCTTCGCGATCTCATATACCCGGTGCCTGTTCTCCTCCGTGGAGGTGACGCCGGCCGGGTTCTGGAAAGTGGGGATGAGGTAGAGTATCTTCGCTTTTGGGTTCTCCCCGAGGGTCCTGTCGAGGATCCCGGGGTCTATCCCCTCCTCCGCCAGGGGCACTCCCACCGTATCGGCTCCGTTTGAGCGGAAGGCGTTGAGGGCTCCTATGAAGGACGGGTTCTCGCACACCACCGTGTCGCCCTCGTTGCACAGGGCCTTGCAGGCAAGTTCGATGCCCTGCTGGCCCCCGGTCGTGATGATGGTCTCGTTTCCGTCGGTATCGATACTGAACTTGTTCCTGAGCCTCTCTTCCACGGCTGTCCTCAGGGGACCGTAGCCCTCCGTGGTTCCGTACTGCAGGGCCTTTGCCGCGCAGGTCCTGAAGATGTCCGCCGAGAGCTCTGCCAGATCCTCTGTCGGGAACGAAAGAGGGGAGGGGTTGCCGGCGGCGAAGCTTATGATCGTCGGGTCCGAAAGGGACTTGAATATCTCCCTTATGGCCGAGGGCTTCAGGGACGCGAGCTTGTCTGAAAATACATATTCCATATATTCACCGTCATTTTCTGAATGATTCTGTATTTGAGATTCATATATTTTATCATAACGGGACGCAAAAGACAACGGATCGGAACGAAAAGAGGCGCCGAAAACCGCCTGTTTCTGCGGAGATTCCGCAGTTTCTATTGTAAGCTGCCCGGATATTTGGTATAATTAGTGGTCAAAAGAGAAAAAACCATGAAAGGAGCTTTCATGTGGAGAATATAGCAAGACCCCGCGGTACCATGGACGTGATGGCGCCGGACGTGTTCATGTGGAACCACATAGAGAAGACGGTCCGCGCAGTTGCCGAAAGGTACGGATTCAGCGAGATAAAGACCCCGACCTTTGAAGAGATAGGCCTGTTCAAAAGGGGAGTGGGGGAAGCCACGGATATAGTCCAGAAGGAGATGTACTCGTTCACCGACAAGGACGGTACCATGTTCGCCCTCCGGCCGGAGGGAACGGCGTCGGTGGTGAGGGCCATCATAGAGAACGGGAAGGCGACTGACACCCTGCCCCTCAAGTTCTTCTATCTGATCAACTGCTTCAGATACGAGAAGCCCGAGGCCGGCAGGAGCAGGGAGTTCGTCCAGTTCGGCACGGAGATGTTCGGGGCCCCGTCCGCCGCGGCGGACTTCACGGTCATATCCCTTGCGGACGCGGTGCTCAGGGAACTGGGCCTGAAGAACGTGAGGCTGCACATCAACTCCATCGGGTGCCCGGAATGCAGGCCGGTCTACAGGGCAGAGCTGGTGAAATACCTGAACGCCCATTCGGACCAGCTGTGCGACACCTGCCTCGAGCGGATGAACACGAACCCCATGAGGGTCCTTGACTGCAAGAACGAGTCCTGCAGAAAGGTGGCGGAAGGCGCCCCCAGGACCATCGACCATCTGTGCGCCGGGTGCAGGGAGCACCTGGACGATCTGAGGTCGGCTCTTGACGCCTGCGGCGTCCCGTACGTGACGGACCCGCACATCGTGAGAGGCCTTGACTACTACACGAAGACGGTGTTCGAGTTCATATCCGAGGGCATAGGCTCCCAGAGCACCGTATGCGGCGGAGGCCGCTACGACGGGCTCATGGAGGAGCTGGGCGGCCCGAAGATGGCAGGCATCGGCTTCGGGATGGGGATCACCAGGGTGATACTCGCCATGAAGCAGGAGGGGATAGAGGCCCCGAAGCTGGGGGTGCCCGAGCTGTACATAGCCACCATGGGCAGGGCCGCCGTGACGGAGGGCCTGAAGATAGCGACGGAACTGAGATCCTGCGGCATAAACGCCGAGACCGACGTGGTCGGCAGGAGCCTCAAGGCCCAGATGAAATACGCGGACAAGACCGGCGCGAGATACGTCCTGATGCTGGGGGATACGGAGATGGAAGCCGGCAGGGCCCAGCTGAAGGAGATGGCCACGAGCGGACAGACGGAACTGGAGCTCGGGGAGATAGTCGGATATATAAAGGAAAGATACGGGAGATAAGAAGATATGGAAGTTTTCACAGCAAACGACAAAAGGACAGACTACTGCGGCACTTTCACCGCAGCTGACATAGGCAGGGAAGTGACGGTCAACGGATGGTGCCAGAGGCAGAGAGACCTCGGCAGCCTGATCTTCATCGACCTCAGGGACAGGACCGGCATAGTGCAGCTGGCCTTCGACGAGAATACGGACAGGGATCTGTTCGATCTTGCCTTCGGCATAAGGGCCGAGTACGTGCTCTCCGCAAAAGGCGTGGTCAGATCCAGGGGCGAGGCCGCCATCAACAGGAACCTGCCCACCGGCGAGATCGAGATATACGTCAGTTCCATGAAGGTGCTTTCCGCAGCCCAGACGCCTCCTTTCCCGATCGCGGAGAACAGCGACGTCAAGGCGGAGCTCAGGCTGAAGCACCGCTATCTGGACCTGAGGCGCCCCGACCTGCAGAGGAACATCATCGCAAGGTCGGAGATCGTGAAGATAGCGAGAAACTACTTCGCGGGCCAGGGATTCATAGATATCGAGACCCCATGCCTGATCAAGCCGACTCCCGAGGGAGCCCGTGACTATCTCGTGCCCAGCCGCGTGCACAAGGGAAAGTTCTACGCGCTGCCCCAGTCCCCGCAGCTGTACAAGCAGCTTCTGATGTATTCCGGTTTCGACAGATACATCCAGATCGCGAGATGCTTCAGGGACGAGGACCTGAGAGCCGACAGGCAGCCTGAATTCACCCAGATAGACCTTGAGATGTCCTTCGCTGACGAAGAGGACATCATGGCCGTGAACGAAGGGTTCCTGAAGACCCTGTTCAACGACTTCCTCCACAAGCCCCTTGAGGTTCCCTTCAGGAGGATGACGTATAAGGAAGCCATGGACAGATTCGGTTCAGACAAGCCGGATACCAGGTTCGGGATGGAGCTCTGCGACATCTCGGATCTCGTGAGGAACAGCAGTTTCTCCGTATTCAGCGGCACCATCGCCGACGGCGGTTCCGTCAGATGCATCAACGTGCCCGGCGGAGCTTCCATGACGAGGAAGGAGATCGATTCCCTTACCGAGTTCGTGAAGACCTACAGGGCAAAGGGCCTTGCCTGGTACAGGAACACGCCCGAAGGGCCCACCTCATCCTTCGCGAAATTCCTTACCGAGGCTGAGACGGCGTCCATCCTTGAGAGAGCCGGAACGGCCGCGGGAGACCTGCTCCTGGTGGTGGCGGCGAAGAACGCCGTCGTGTTCGATTCCCTGGGCGCTCTCAGATGCGAAGTGGCGAAACGTCTCGGGATGATAGACAAGTCGAAATTCAATTTCCTCTGGATCACCGAATTCCCCCTGCTCGAGTACAACGAGGAGGACGGAAGATTCTACGCGAAGCACCACCCCTTCACCATGCCCATGGAGGAAGACCTTCCTCTGCTTGAGACGGATCCCGGCGCCGTCAGGGCGAGAGCCTACGACTGCGTGCTGAACGGCACGGAACTGGGCGGAGGTTCCATCAGGATCCACACTACCGAGATGCAGAAGAAGATGTTCCACGCTCTCGGGATCAGCGACGAGGATGCCGAAGAGAAATTCGGGTTCCTGCTTGAGGCCTTCAAGTACGGCGTGCCGCCCCACGGCGGTCTGGCGTTCGGCCTGGACCGGGTCGTGACTCTGCTCCTGGGTCTTGAGGACATCAGGGAGGTAATCGCGTTCCCGAAGGTCCAGAACGCGTCCGAGCCCCTCTCGAAGTGCCCGGGCCCGGCTTCTCCCGAATCACTGGCGGAGCTCGGCATCGCGGTCATCGAGATGGAAAAGGAAGAATAACGGAATATACGGCAGTCCTCCGGACAAGCGGG
>CACZSC010000098.1 GCA_902783755.1 uncultured Ruminococcus sp.
GGCAGATGTATGGATGGAGTCGGTTTGACAAATGACCTGAAAACGACCGGCATTCCGTTGCTTATGCCTCCGTTCACGCCTCCGTTGTGGTTTGTCCTGGTCCTGATCTCGCCGCTGTCGCAGCACAGTTCGTCACGGAATTCACTTCCGCGGAGATCCGCCGCTCTGAAACCGTCTCCGAATTCTATTCCCTTTATTCCGGGGATCGACAGTACAGCATGAGCGAGCATGCCCTCAAGCGTGTCAAACCACGGTTCACCCACACCTGTAGGCAGGCCTGAAACTGCTGTTTCAAGGATGCCTCCGAGGCTGTCCCCGTCTGCGGATGCCTTTTCGATCGCGCATATCATTTCTTTGCCGCGTTCTTCGTCAAGGACCGCAAATCTTGTGTCAGCCAGCTTTATGATATCCTCTTTATACTCCCGGAATTCCCTGTCGTTCACTCCTCCGCATCTGAGAATATGGGTCCCGACAAGAATTCCCTTCTCTTTCAGGGCGGAGATCGCAATTGCTCCCACAGCCACGAGCGCTGCCGTCAGTCTGCCGGAAAAATGTCCTCCGCCGCGGTAATCCTGATATCCTCCGAACTTTATCTCTGCAGTATAGTCCGCATGGCCGGGTCTGGGAGTGGTTCGGATCTTTTCATATTCCGAACTGTCTGTTTTTTTGTTAGGGATTACGATGCATACCGGAGCTCCCGTGGTACGGCCTTCAAAAACTCCGCTCAGTATCTCAAAATCATCATCCTCGATGCGCCCGGTGGATACTGCGCCCCACGGCTTTCTCAGATCGAGCTGATGCCGTATGAATCCAGTATCGACCGATATGCCCGGAGCGATCCCGTCAAGCACCGCACCTACCGCCGGCCCGTGACTTTCCCCGAACAGGGTAACCGTAATATTGTTTCCAAAGGTGTTTCTCATACTAATAAGCTCCGTTCACTGAATCATTTCCGCCATATCGTAAATCAGGGACTCAGTCTTTTTCCATCCGATGCAGGCATCGGTGATGGACTGTCCGTACACTTTTCCGCTGACATCCTGGCGTCCGTCCTCGATATAGCTTTCAACCATGAATCCTTTCAGTATACTGCGTATGTCGCTGTCTTCCCTTCTGTATCCGAGAACATCCTTCACGATCTCTATCTGTCTGAATGGATCCTTCCCGGAGTTCGCGTGGTTGCAGTCCACAATCAACGCCGGATTCTCAAGTTTGCTGTCCCTGTACAACCGGATCAGTTCAAGGATGTCGTCACGGTAGTAGTTCGGATGCATCACGCCGTAACGGTCCGTATAGCCTCTCAGCACGGCGTGCGCCAGGGGATTTCCATAGGAATGGGCTTCCCATCCCCGGTAGATAAAATCCTGGGGCTGCTGGGCCGCATGGATGCTGTTCAGCATCACTGACATGTCGCCGCTCGTCGGGTTCTTCATCCCGACGGGGATCTCTATCCCGCTTGCCGTCATCCTGTGCTGCTGATCCTCGACACTTCTTGCCCCCACGGCGACATACCCGAGCAGATCATCCACATATTTGTAGTTCTCCGGGTACAGCATCTCGTCCGCGCACACGAATCCGGTCTCATTCAAGGCCCTCATGTGGAGTTCGCGCATGGCGATTATCCCATTGTACAGGTCCGGTTCCGCTTCCGGATCCGGCTGATGCAGCATACCCTTGTATCCCTCGCCCGTTGTCCTCGGCTTTCCGGTATACACTCTTGGTACTATGAGGATCCTGTCGCTGATCTTCTCCTGGACAGGTATAAGGCGTGAGATGTAATCGATGACACTGTCTTCATGATCCGCAGAGCACGGTCCGATCACAAGAAGGATCCGCTGATCCTTTCCCGTGAATATGTCCTTTATCTCCTGCCTTCTAAGTTCTATCACGGCTTCCATATCCCGGGAAAGCGGATACATGGCTTTCGTCTCCATGGGTATGGTAAGCTTGCGCTTGAAATTCATGTTCATGTCAAAAACTCCTTGATTCAGCAGGTCACTCTGCGATAAGGGATATTAGTTCCTGCAGTTCCCCTGGCCTGACAGATTCGAATCTGAAACTGCCCGGAACATCCACCCTCACTGTTTCTATCAGTCCGCCGTCAGTTTTCTTGTCGTGCAGTATGGCCGAGTAAACAGCGTCCGTGTCACAGGTGATGCCGGTTTCCAGACCAAGGTTCTTCAGCACCCTGACAAGACGTTTTCTCAGGTCATTCCCGCACATTGGTATCATTCCGAGAGCCACGCACTCTCCGTGCCTGAGTCCCGTAACGCTCTCTATCCCGTGGCCGATGGTATGCCCGAAATTAAGCACCCTTCTCAGTCCTGATTCCCGCTCGTCCTTCTCAACGACGCCCTTCTTGATTGCAAGACACCTTGTAATTATCTCATCAGTATGACTGTCCTGCCCGTTCTCCTCAAATATCTTGAATAGGTCAGAGTCGCATGTCAGAGCCATTTTCACGGCTTCAGCGTAACCGCATCTCATCTCATGGGCCGGCAGGGTCTTCAGAGTATCCGGATCGATCAGGACGGCTTTCGGCTGGTAAAACGAACCGACCATGTTCTTGTTCCCGCAAAGATCTATCCCCGTCTTTCCGCCGATGGAAGAGTCCACCTGACTCAGCAGAGTCGTGGGCACGTTACAGAAATCTATGCCGCGCATGTAGCATGAAGCCGCGAATCCTGCAAGATCCCCGACTACGCCTCCGCCCACGGCCACGACGCAGTCATGCCTGTCGAACCTCTCCTCCAGCATGTGTGACAGCAGCCTTTCGAGATAAGGAAAAGACTTGCTTCCCTCTCCCTGGGGGATCACATGCAGATGTCCCGATGATGACTGGCGTACTACCGTAGCAGCGTAATCTTCAGGCACTCCGCTGTCGGTGACGACCATGACCCTGCGGTCAAGATCAAAATACTTACCTGCCTCATTTATTATGCCGCGCCCGGAACCAATCACGCAGTTTCTGTTTCCAAGTTCGATCTTTATATCCATAATCAAGATCTCCCGTGTGAATTCTTATCGTGTTATATTCGATTATCGACTCTTTTGTCTCGTGAGACAGTTTTTCCCTTACGATATCCAGAGGCATCTCCTGCCCTGTCCAGTTCCTGAACGACTCCGCGGCCTGATAAAGGAGCATCCCCTCGCCCCCTACTGTCATAAGTCCTTCCTCCCGGGCCATCCTCAGAAGTTCTGTCTCTTCCGGCTCATATATTATATCCGAGACCGCGAGCCCTTCGTGAAGATACCCCGGATCAGGTATCAGGCATCCGGGATTCACGCTCATCCCTACGGAAGTGGCATTTACGAGAATGTCCGCACCGTCAAGGCATCTTCTGAGATCATCCAGGTCCGAAATGTCATGGAGAGATACCGCGCATTCCGTGCTGCGGCTGACTTTTTCTGCAAACGCAGCGTCATCATCCCATTTACTGTTTTTCCTTCTGAATATGTCTATCCTGGCAGCGCCTTTCACAGCGCAGGCTGAGATCACGCTCTTGCCTGCCCCGCCGGATCCCAGGATCACCAGTTTCCTGCCCTTAATATCCACGCCCGCTTCCGCTGCGCTTCTGATCCAGCCGATCCCGTCAGTGCTAGTCCCGAAGAGTTTCCCGTTCCTGTTAACGACGGTGTTCACGGATCCGCATAGCTCAGCCTCCGGTGACAGCTCGTCACACAGCGGGACCATGGCAGTCTTCACCGGCATGGTAAGGTTCCACCCCCTGGCGCCGATCCTTCTCAGGCCGTCTACCGCGGTCTTCAGGTTATAGCGGTCCACCCTGAAGGGAAGATACCTCATGTCAAGGCCGAGATAACCGAAAGAAGTATTATGGATGAACGGACTTTTCGAATGGATCACCGGGTCCCCGAGCAGACACAACAGGTCCGTTCTTTCTCCTATGAGACCGTAATACACACCCTTATAGATACTGTTCGCAAATCCGAACCGCGCGGGCCCCGAGAATACCTTTATGAGCCTGCCGAGTTCTCCTGCCTCTATCTGTCCCGGTGCAGCAGGCGCCCCTGAATATCCGTAAGCAAGGTCGGATCCGAAAGCGCCGGCACAGATCCTTGTGATAACCCCGTTCTCTGACATGGAAATCGCAGTGACTGATTTTCCGATTATCCTCCTTGCCTTTTCGCACACTCTCAGAACACTGAAGACATCCTCCCTTGATTTCGGCATTACGGATACCTTCGCGATATCTGCACCCTTGGCATCGATACTGACAAGATCTGATACCATGACGTCTTCCGGAGGCGTTTTCTCAAAATCGTGGCACGAGCCTATCACGGGTATGCCCTTGCCGTGGATCGATTCCAGAAGGCGCGGCAGTACCGCGCTCTTCCTGAGCACTTCCAGATCGATGGCGTCGACACAGCCTGATCCGGCCGCCCACAGGTTTATGGCTTCATATTCGTGATCATCGAGGCTGACTCTGCCTCCCTCGCCGGAGGTGCGCAGAGTGAATATCAAAGGTATATCGCCGAGTGTTTCCCGGCACTTTTTCAGAAGTTCCAGAAGTTCGTCCCTGTCACCCACGTGCACGAAAAAGTCTGCCCTCAGTTCCGCCATATCGCAGTTGCCGCGGCATTTTTTCAGATTCCCGATGACCGACGGTATGTCCGTCCCGCAGACGGATGCCACTATCCTTGGCTTTCTCGTAAAGACATCCGGGACCGTAACATTTCCAATACACACAGTGGAACTGATGTAGTCGAATCCTATGTTCTCCCTGACCCTTACATTGCAGTTCCTGAGTTCTTCAAAGAAGTCCGGATAGCTCTTGCTGACAGCTTCAGCATCCATGATGTGGCCTCCGGCATATGCCGCCAGCACCGACATCGACATCGCGATCCTGTGGTCGCCGTGGCTTTGCACCAGTCCGGGCTGTATCACGCCCGGTCTTACCTCCACTTCGTCTTCAGACGACAGAAATGTCGCTCCCGCCCCTTCAAGTTCCTCTTTCATGGCCGCAACACGGTCGCTTTCCTTGTACCTCAGCCTTGATATCCCGGTGAATCTGGCACCGTGGTTCATGGCGGCATAAGCGAAAAGCAAAGGTCCGAGATCAGGATTGTCTGACAGATCGATCTCACAGTATCCTTTTCTCAGCCGGTCCATTAGTTCAACACATATCCGGTCTCCCTGCAGGCTGTTTGGATCAAGTCCCTTCACGGTCACTCCGAGAGCATGGAAATATGCAGCGTTCGTCCAGTCCCCCTCGACAGTCACGTCTTTTGCCATATATTTCTGACCGCCGGGAACCTCTATGGTGTTTTCATCTTTCCACGAAGCCCTGACGCCGAATTCTTTCATGGCTGCAATGGTCATGTCGATATATGGGCGGCTCGTCACCGGCGGAAGGATGTGTATGGTGCTGTCCGCTTCCAGGAGAGGAAGCGCCATCAGCAGTCCGCTGACGAACTGGGAGCTCACGTCTCCCCTGACAGTATATTCGCCTGCCTCAAGCGGTCCCCTGACCGTGATGCTGCCGCCGCTTCTGTCAAAAAGATATCCTTTATCCCTGCATATGTCTTCGTATACTGAAACTGGGCGGTCCATCAGGTTCTTTTCACCGGAGAGGACAAACTTTTCCCCGCTCAGCAGGCACAGCGGTATGAGAAAACGCAGTGTACTGCCGCTTTCACGGCAGAAAAGCTCCGTTTCCTGCTTCTTTTCAAATATGTCGGTACCTGTGACCGAGACCGTTCCGTTCTCCGCATGGAATTCGGCCCCCAGCCTGCCCAGGCAGTCTGCCGTCGCAAGCACGTCGTCATTTTCCGCATAATTTGACACAACGCTCGTTCCCTCCGAAAGGGATGCCATGATCAGCATCCGGTGCGTCATGCTTTTGCTGGGCGGTGCCGTTATCTCGCCTTCAGGCGACGACGGTTCAAATACAGCCGTCCTTCTGCACTGCCCTTTTATGAGTTTCACGAGAGTGTCTGCCGCGTCCTCCGGGCTTTTTTCGGCATTTATGAGATAGTCTGCGGAGTCCAGATAGCAGTCAAGCCTTTGAAATTCAAGCTTATTCAGTTTTTCCCGGCTGTCTGCCAGCGGTCTGTCAGGCGAAGGTTCGAGCATTGAAAGAGGTCTTGAGATATACACGACCCTTCCCGTTCTTTTCAGTGCCTCGACATTTTCACCTCTGAGGACCGCTCCGCCTCCGGTCGCGATGATCCTTCCGTCACTGACCGCGGAAACTCTCTTTATGACTTCAGTCTCAAGATCCCTGAAATGAGCCTCGCCATCCGATTCAAAGATCTCGCGGATCGTTTTTCCGCAGAACTTCTGCACTTCTTCGTCAGTGTCGAACATCTGTCTTCCGGTCCGTTCCGAGACCATCTTCGCTATCGTGGTCTTGCCGCTTCCCGGCATCCCCACCAGAACTATGTTCCCCTGCATGGCAGCTCCTTTCAGAAAGAATGTACTCGGTTGTCTGCCCTTACCTCTTGAGATAGGCTGACGAGACCGGAAATTCGAAATATGTATCTGGATACGGTTCGTCCTTCAGACGGAAATGCCACCACTCGCAATCTATGGGCTCAAAGCCGTTTCTCACCATGGCGTTCTGCAGGAACATCCGGTTCTCATACTGTTCATCCGTCACGGCCCTCGAATCCGGGTGCGACAGTTCACTGAACAGATCGAACGGGCTTCCCATATCCACTTCCCTGCCTGTGCTCATGTCGAGCAGGGTCAGATCCACCGCGCTGCCTCGGCTGTGGCTGGAGCGGCTCGCGATATACCCCTGCCTGAACAGTTCCTGTTTTTCCAGATCCGGATAGAAGAAAGGCTTCATCCTCAGATCCAGGTCGTCTACGCCCCACAGCACGAAATGCTTCACCGCACGGGCCGGTCTGTACGCGTCGAAGACCTTAAGCCTGTATCCCTGGACGTTCATCTCACCGCTTACAGCCTTAAGGGCTCTGGCGGCCTCTACAGTCAGAAGCGCGCAGGGCTCCTCGTATCCGTCAATCCTGTCACCTATGAAGTTGTATGTGGAGTAATACCTTATCTCCTGTATCACGCCCGGTATATAGTCCGCCAGGAGCACGAACCCTGACGGGTCCATCGTCACTGCATGCTTATAGTCCATCACGGCTCCTCCGGACCGTCCCCGGTCTTTTCCTTCATTTCTTTTCTCTTCTCGAGTATCTCGTCCATGTCAAAGGTGTACTTTGCCCCGCAGAAGCTGCATACGGCTTCGACCGGACCGTCCTTTTCCGCAAGATCCTTTATGTCGGAGTCGCCGAGGCCCGCTATTGATCTCAGGTACTTCTCCCTCGTGCAGCCGCATCTGTATTCCGTGTCGAACTCGTCAAACATGTCATATTCTATGCTTTCGAACAGCACTGCCGCGATATCCTCGAGGGACATCCCGTCCGCGATCTGCTTCGATACGGACCCGGCCTTCGCAACATTCGCTTCAAGCGTGTCGATGATCGTCTCGTCATAGTACGGCAGAAGCTGGAGCAGGTATCCTCCGGCCGCGTAACACATATTGTTCTTATCAACTCTGACCCCGAGGCTACATACCGTCGGTGTCTGCTCGCTCTGGGCATAGTACTCGGTTATGTCCTCTGCGATCTCACCGCTGACTATGGGAGATACTCCGATATACGGTTCGTTCATCCCCAGGTCCTTTATGACATACATGCTCCCCCGGCCGACTGCTCCGCCTACATCCAGCTTTCCCTGTGAGTTCGGCGGGAGCTCCACGGTCATATCGTCGCAGTATCCCTTCACGTTCCCCTTGTAATCCCCGACGCATACAATGCTCCCGCAGGGGCCGTTGCCCCGGAACTGCAGTGTCAGCGTATTGTCCGTGTCCTTGAGGAGGGATCCCATGAGGGAGGCGGCAGTCAGCGCCCTCCCGAGCACAGCCGTCATGGTTTTTGACATCTTGTGGATCTCACAGGCCTTTTTAACTATCTCCGTGCTGTCGGTGATTATGAGCCTCGCGGATCCGTCTCTTGTGATAGCTCTCTTTATAACGCTTGATGACATATCAGTTCTGTTCTCCTCCGTGCTTCCGGTCGTACATGGCGGCAAGTCCTCCGTGGCTGGTCTCCCTGTATTTTTCATTCATGTCCTTTCCAGTCTGGTACATGGTGGCGATCACCTCGTCAAAGGACACCTTTCTGGTCTCCGTCAGGAAATGGGCCAGGTTGACGCAGCTGAAAGCCCTCATGGCCGCTACAGAGTTCCGTTCTATACACGGTATCTGTACCAGTCCCTTCACCGGGTCGCAGGTAAGGCCAAGATTGTGCTCCATCGCGACTTCAGCCGCATATTCTATCTGTTCCAGACTCATCCTCAGCAGCGATGCGTATCCTCCCGCTGCCATGGAGCATGCCGAGCCTATCTCCGCCTGGCATCCGCACTCGGCACCGGATATGCTGGCATTCGTCCTGATTACGTTTCCTATCAGTCCCGCAACGGCGAGAGCATCGATTATTTCATCGTCAGGTATTCCCCTGTCTCTGGAAAGGTAATACATCACCGCAGGTATCACACCGCAGCTTCCGCAGGTCGGGGCAGTGACGACCACGTGCTCACAGGCGTTTTCCTCGCTCACCGCAAAGGCGTATGCGGACATGAGCCTGTTCTGTGTTATGATCGCGTCCTCGTTGTAGCAGCGCTTCTCGTACAGTATCTTGGCTTTTCTGCTGACCTCCAGGCCTCCGGGCAAAATACCGGTAGCTGAAAGGCCGGACTGTACGGATCTCTGCATCGCCTCCCAGACTTCCCTTAGGTAATCCTTCAGGGACTCGCTTTCCGTGCGGTATATGAACTCGGTAAGCGAAATACCGTCCTTCCTGCATTCGTCCAGTATCTCCGTGAAGTTCTTCTGGGGGTATATCTCCCTCGCTTCGTCAGACACCTCTCCCTCGACCCGTATGGAACCTCCGCCTATACTGAATATCCTGGCGGAGCCTATGACGTTCCCGTCCTTCAGGGCTCTGAAGTCCATGGTGTTCGGATGCGGGAGATTGTCGCTCTCCATGCGGAAAAGGATCTCAACGTCGGGGATGACGCTGCGGATCGCTTTTCCGGTTCCGTGTCCCTCGCCGGTATATGCAAGCGAGCCGTAAAGGGTCACCGAAAAGCCGTCAGCTTCGGGGTATCTTTTCCTGAACAGTTTTGCCGCATTGTACGGTCCGACCGTATGTGAGCTTGACGGTCCGTTTCCTATCTTGTAGATGCTGCGAATGCTTCTCATGGTCCAGCCTCTTTTTTCCCAGATTTTTCCGTATATATTATATCACCAAGCGCCGCAAATGACAACTGTGCCTCGATGCCGTAACAGCCTGTGATCCATCTGTTTTTTTATACGCCTGTGCCGTTCCGGATGCGCCCGTTTTGTTGACTTTGCCGCTCTGCTGTGATATCATTCTTGTGACAAAACATATGGAGGTTTTTTCATGGAAAAACTGCTTAGAGGAGCTGCTGTGGTAGGACAGTCCGGAGGTCCCACAGCCGCCATAAACGCGTCCCTCGCAGGGGTGATAAAAGGCGCAATAGACAACCGGGACACCATCACCAGACTGTACGGCATGAGAAACGGAATCGAAGGTTTCATGGCCGAGAGGCTGTGTGATCTCTCAGAGATGTTCTCTGACAGCGAAGGAAAGCCGGATGAGGAAAAGCTGGATCTGCTGAGCGCGACGCCCGCTTCCGCCCTCGGATCCTGCAGGAAAAAACTTCCGCCTACAGACGACCGTGAATTCTATGATAACCTCATTTCACTGTTCCGGAAATACGACATAAGATATTTCTTCTATATCGGCGGGAACGACTCCATGGACACGGTCGCGAAGCTGTCGAAATATGTCAGCGGCTCCGATTATGAGATGAGAGTCATAGGCGTACCGAAGACCATAGACAACGACCTGGACGGCACAGACCATACACCGGGCTTCGGGTCCGCTGCAAAATACATCGCCACGGTCTCCCAGGAGATAACGGTGGACTGCTCGGTATATACCACCAAGGCAGTCACCATCGTTGAATTCATGGGAAGAGACGCCGGATGGCTGACCGCTGCTGCAGCCCTGCCGAGACTCACCTCCGGCCTTGCTCCGGACTACGTCTACCTGCCTGAAGTCGCTTTTTCCATGGAAGGATTCTTTGAAGACATAGAGGATGCCTGGAAAAAGCATCCGAACATCGTGATCGCCGTATCCGAGGGACTGCGTTTCGCGGACGGACATTATGTAGGCGAGGGGACCCAGAGCGGTGCCACCGATGTGTTCGGCCACAAGTATCTTGAGGGCACCGGCAAGGCGCTTGAGATCGCCGTGAAGGAAAAGTTCGGATGCAAGGTCAGATCCATAGAGATAAACCTTCCCCAGAGATGCGCGTCACACATCCGCTCCGCAACGGACATCTCGGAATCCCGCTCCTGCGGCATCGCAGCCGTGAAGTCAGCCCTGAGCGGTCACACCGGGCAGATGATAGCCATGATACGCGAAGCATCCGATGAATACAGGATCATATACGCTTCGATGGACGTCGCGAACATCGCAAACGCAGTGAAGAGCGTCCCCCGCGACTTCATCAACGAACGCGGCAACAACGTGACCGACGAATGCCTTGAATACATCCTTCCCCTGATCCAGGGCGAGATAGAAACAAAATTCGAAAAAGGACTGCCCAAGTACATAACTCTCTGATGAAAAAGATCCTTGGAATAATCAAAAAAGAACCGATGCTTACAGTGTCGGTTCTTGCTGCTGTCATATCGCTTTTCATAACGCCGCCGTCCCTGGAGCTTCTGAGTGACATCGACTGGCGCACCCTCGGTACCCTGTTCCTGATGCTCACGGTCCTCGAGGGTTTCAAGAGCGAAAACATATTCAATCCCGTGCTTCGCCTTGCAGGCAGGATGAGGAGCGTCACCGCACTTTCGTTCTTTCTGGTTTTCTCGGTATTCTTCTCATCCATGTTCGTCACCAACGACGTCTCACTGATCATCTTCGTGCCGCTGACGATCATACTCTTCAGGGCCGCAGGCAAGGAGCAGTTCATACTTCCCCTCCTGGCCATGGAGAACATAGCAGCCGTGAGAGGCTCTCTGCTGACCCCCTTCGGAAGTCCCCAGAATCTGTTCATATACGGGCAGAGCGGGGTGAGCGCGTGGAGATTCATTGCATACATGTTCCCGATCTGGATCATTTCAGCCGGGCTGCTCTGCGTGTTCATACTGATCCTCAACAGGAAGGACCTCAGGGGCAGACCTGAGATCCCGGACGACAAGTTCCCGAAGACCCTTCCCCCGGAAAGGCGCTGGCGCAGGATCGTTTACCTGGTGCTCTTTGCCGCTGTCATAGTGATGATCGTGACAAGGGCGTCCATATGGATGTATATAGTGCTTGCCGTAGCCGTCTTCATGCTGTTCTTCGACAGGAAGATCCTGCTCAGGACCGACTATGTGCTGCTTCTCACCTTCTTCTGCTTCTTCGTTTTCTCGTCGTCACTGGCGAGGAACGAGGCCATCGCGGGATTCCTAAGCAAAGCCATCGCCGGCCGTGAATATTTCGGGAGCATACTTGTGAGCCAGGTTATATCAAACGTGCCGGCAGCCATAGTGCTCTATCCCTTCGCAGAAAACAAAGGAGCCCTATTGTACGGTCTTGACTCTGCAGGACTCTGTACGATCATAGGCTCCCTGGCTTCGGTTATAAACTACAGGATCTACGTAAGGGAATATCCGGGCAAGGGCAGGCAGTTTTTGAAGTACTTCACCATCATCAGCCTGATCTTCTTTGCGCTGGTGGTGGTCCCCGGTTACTTCATCAGTCTCTCCCAGCTTCAGTGACCCATACCGGTTTTCGGGCTGTTCCGCACATCTGCGGTATCAGCCCTCTTTCTTTTCCCCGGTATCGCGGGGAAAATCGCTCAGTCCGATCGAGCGTTCTATGGGGAGCGAGAAAGCTATCCCCTGCCCCGCACTTCCGAGACCGGCTTCGCTGTATATGGACCGCAGCACGTCATCCTTGACCTCTGCAGACACCACCATCATGACGATCTCCTTTTCAGGCTGAACGGTGATCTTGAATATCTCCTCGGCCTCCCTGGGGGCAGCGCCTCTTCCCTTGAAGATCGTGCCTCCCACCGCGCCGGCTTTTCTTGCCGCTGACATCACGGCATC
Organism: uncultured Ruminococcus sp.; assembly: GCA_902783755.1. Lineage (GTDB taxonomy): Bacteria > Bacillota > Clostridia > Oscillospirales > CAG-272 > UMGS1696. The sequence goes on from CACZSC010000098.1 coordinate 12,168, forward strand.
GGAAAACCCTGCATTCACGATGCAGAATACTGCTTCATACTTATTTTCCATCAGACTCACCCCTTACGATACTTCTTTCATTGCTCAGAAAGCCGTAGCTCAGCTTGCCTATCATGCTTGACAGCGGGATCGCGAATGAGATCCCGGTCTTTCCGTTGACCGTATAGAATCTGCTCTCCAGAGCGTCCATTATCGCATCGAGCTTTTCCTCACGGACGATGCTGAAGATGATGGTCCTGTTCTTTTCATTCAGGCCCAGGAACTCCGCGGCATCGGGCCGCGCTGTCCCTCTTCCGACGACGCATACCTGAAGGTTGGCGTCGAAAGTCTGAAGGAAATCCGCGAAGAAAGTCCCCTTTCCCTTCTGGACCACCGTCACGAGCATCATAAGCCTTCCGGGCGCGATGTTCTCCGCGCCGGAAGGGACTCTCATGTTGTCACTCATCTTTACGCCCCCTCCGTCACTTCTTAACGAAATATATGATCTGTCCGTCGTCTTCCGAGATTATGCGCCTGACGGCGGCCTTTCTCCTGATGAACTTCCTTGCGACCGCCTTGAATCCGAGAAGCTGTATCGTGATAAGAGGCGTCATGGCCACGAGCGCCACCACACCGAACGCGTAATCGAGCACCGCGTCCGCCCCTCTGAGCGCTATACAGGCTCCGATCGTCAGCGGAAGGATGAAGCTGCTCGTGAGGGGGCCGCTGGCGACTCCGCCGGAGTCGAACGCGATCGCTGTGTAGATCTTCGGCACGAAGAAGGACAGTCCCAGTGAGATAAGGTATCCGGGTATCAGATAATACAGCAGTGAAAATCCGAATATGAGCCTGAGGATGGACAGGCCTATCGATATCCCCACGCCCACCGAAAGAGCTACCATCATCTGACGGCGGGTAACGGCGCCTGCAGTCACTTCCTCCACCTGCTGGTTGAGCACGTGCACGGCCGGTTCGGCCAGCACCACTATCATCCCGATTATGAATGCGAATATCTGAAGGGCGGGCGTGCTGGCTGTCGCCATGCTGTGCCCTATCTTGTATCCCACGGGCATGAACCCCACCGCCACAGCCGTCAGGAATATGACCAGTCCGGCAAAGGCAAAGCCCAGGCCTGCCAGGATCTGCATCAGTTTCTGCTTCGGAAGCTTCAGCGTTACGAACTGAAGGATCAGGAAGAACCCGAGCATGAGAAGCAGTGATTTTGCCACGTCCCATGCGGTATCTCCGAGCAGCCTGAAGAACTCCGGCCCCAGGGAGCTCTCGATGGAATAATCCGGGATCGGGTAGTTTATCGCCCCTCCGCCCGAGCTCAGGGAAAGGATCAGCACGGCGAGCACCGGTCCGGCGGAACAGAGCGCGATCAGTCCGAAGCTGTTCTGCTCTGCGTTTTTCCCGCCCAGAGTCTGGGCTATGCCCAGGCCCAGGGCCATTATGAACGGGACCGTTATCGGGCCCGTCGTTACTCCGCCAGAATCGAAAGCAAGAGGAAGGAACGACTGCTTTCCGGACGCTATGAGCATGGCTGCGAAGGCAAACAGCAGCATATAGAAGAACAGGAGCAGTGCCGTGAGATCTGTTTTAGTTATGATGCGGATCACAGCCAGCAGCAAAAACAGGCCCACTCCCACCCCCACCGTGATGATGAGGAGCGGCTGGGATATCACCGCGCTGATCTGCTCCGCAAGCACGGAAAGATCAGGTTCGGCTACGGTTATGAGTACGCCCATCAGGAAACATATGAGGACAAGGATCCCCAGTTTTCCTGATTTTGTCAGGCCGTCCCCTATATGGCGCCCTATCGGAGTCATCGCCAGATCTGATCCCAGATTGAACAGTCCGATCCCCAGCACAAGGAGCAGCGCTGAAATGATGAATATTCCCCTTTCAAGCCACGTGAGCGGCGCGAGCGGGGTGAACGAGAGGATTATCACCAGTGCCATGACAGGTATGACCGACACCAGCGCCTCCCACAGTTTGCCCAGAAGTGCTTTTCTCAAGTTTGCCTCCCCAGCGGATTCTTCCGCATTTCAGTATTAATATACCTCATTTCCCGGTGCAATGCAATATCATCCGGACAAACCCTCCCTTCCCGGACGACCTTGACACAGCTTCCGCCACTGTGATATAATGTGCAGGCATTGGGGTATCGTCAAGTGGTAAGACACAGCACTTTGACTGCTGCATTCGTAGGTTCAAATCCTGCTACCCCAGTATATCCAGCCGGGCGATCCCCGGCTGTGTTTTTTGGAGGACATATGGAAATCGTCCGGAATTATGACTCTCCGATAGGCACACTGCTCCTCAGAGCCACGGAATCCGGTCTTGCATCCATCTCTTTTGCAGATGGACCTGCTGCTCCTTCCGCTTTGGATCCCGCAGACTGCTCTTTGGACAGGATCATCTCTGATACGGAAAAATGGCTCGACGTATATTTTTCCGGTTCCGTGCCTGATTTCACGCCCCAACTCGCCGTAAGGACGACCGTGTTCAGGGCTGAGATCTATGATATCCTACTCCGAATCCCTTACGGGCAGACAAGGACCTACGGGGAGATAGCAGCCGATATGGCAGCCGTCCGGGGCATACCGAGGATGTCCGCAAGGGCCGTGGGATCTGCCGTCGGACACAATCCGGTGCCGATAATAATTCCATGCCACCGGGTCATCGGTGCTGACGGCGGCCTGACAGGTTACTCAGGGGGCCTGGAGAAGAAAGAGTTTCTCCTCCGCCTGGAAAAAATCATTTAAGGATTGGCTTTTCTCTGCCTTTCGGCTATAATATAGTCAGACCGAGTTACTGATTTTGGAGGAGTCATGGAACTGCAGCCTTTGAGACTGGGGGCCGCATATCACGGCAACCGTATGCTTCATCATGCGCAGGAGGACCTGCGCGATATAATGAACCACGGCATGGACATAGTAGTCCATATGCTTTCGCACACCGACTGGGACAGACACCTTGAAAGAATGAAGGATATGATCAGGCTTTCTGAAGATATCGGGCTTGAGTCATGGATAGACAACTGGGGGCTCGGCGGCCCTCCCGGAGACAAGTCGTTTTTCCTCGCATACCATCCTGAAGCCCATCAGATCCTCTCCAACGGCGAGACCGACCCCGTGCGAGCATGCCTGAATGCCGACAGTTTCCGCGCCTTCACCAGGGAATGGATAGACGCGGTCGGATATATCGGAGGCAAGACCATATTCTGGGACGAGCCCCATCTTCCGGTCCGTCCGGACGGTACGTACGCATGTGCCTGCCCTGTATGCAGGCAGAAGTTCTCCGAGCGTTACGGATACGAGATGCCCGAGAAGATGAATGCGGACGTGTACAGGTTCCGTCTGGACACCCTGGCTTCGTATTTCACGGAAGTCACTGACTACAGCGCATCAAAGGGAATAAAGAACACAGTGTGCGTCGCGCCGGATCCCAAGACCGGATTTGACCCGGACCCTCTGGGAAGCATATGCGGAGCCGAGAATCTCGGGAACATAGGCACCGACCCCTACTGGATAGGATACAAGGACGTGGATCCGTACCAGTTCGTATATGAGAATACAAAAAAGAGCCTTGAGCTCTCCGATCATTTCCACAAGGATCACAACATCTGGATCCAGGCTTACGGCATCCCGCTGGACCGTGAGGACGAGATAATCGAAGCCTGCGAAGCTGCCTACGACGCGGGGGCCAGGACCATTCTGGCCTGGGGATACTACGGAAGTGAATCCAACACCTACGCTGCAAGAAATCCGGAAAAGACATGGAACAGGGTCTGCGAAGGGTTCAGAAGGATCCGCGACCTTGAGCATGACCGCATACTTGCAGAAAAAAGAGCAAGATATGCAAAATAGCTATTAGTCAAAAAAGCGTATGACGGCCGTCTTGGCGATCATACGCTTTTTTTGTCTCTTACTGTCTGTTCTTCAGGGCGGATTCGATCTTTACCTTTATCATATCGAAGGCCACATCGTTCTTTCCGCTGTTTATCACGATATCTGCGATGGCCTTGGTTGGCTCCACGTAGATGTAGTGCATGGGCTTGACCGTCGAGAGATACTGTTTCGCGATCCCCTCGACATCACGGCCTCTTTCCTTCACGTCCCGGATCACGCGCCTCAGGATCCTCTCGTCGGCGTCCGCCTCGACGTATATCTTTATATCCAGCAGTTTCCGGAGCTCCTCGTTCTGGAGCACCATGATCCCCTCGACTATGACCACTTCCGCCGGATTGATCGTGATGGTCCTGTCCGTCCTGTTGTGGATGGAGTAGTCGTATACCGGGCATTCGATTGGTTTCCCGCTCTTGAGCTGTTTCAGGTGCTCGATGAACAGATCTGTCTCAAAAGCGTCTGGGTGGTCGTAATTGATCTCTTTCCTTTTTTCGAACGGCAGGTCGTCATGGGCCCTGTAGTAGTTGTCATAATATACGACTGCGACCTTGTCGCCGAACTCTTCCTTGATCCTGTTGGTGAATGTGGACTTGCCGGACCCTGTCCCGCCGGCAACGCCTATGACGATGCATCCCATACTATGGCCCCCGTTCCGCAGTTCTGCTCAGTTGTTTCTTCAGGAAACAGCGTATCCTGTTACCGTTTTCATTATACATTTCGCACCGCGGAAAATCAACAATCGGGGCCGAACACCTGAAGAAAAACCCTTCCCGTCTGCTGTTTTTCATGTCAAGGCGGAAATGGTATGGTTTTTATGCATATTAAGGAAGGATTTTTCACGGTATCGCTTGAAAATGAGACGTCCGGGTGCTACAATATTGGGGTGATATAGAAACGCTGTGAGAAAGAGTGCCTGATGCCCGGTCGGCATCCAGAGAGCGGAGACGGCAGCTGAGAGTCCCCGCTGCAGACTGTTCAGGCTTTCGCTTTCAAGAGGAGTTATCCGAAAGCGGGCAGGGTGAACCGGAGTAGCCCCGCACGTAAGGGCGCGTTAAGCCCTCCAGAGTGCCGCGCCATGCGCGGAATTTGGGTGGTACCGCGGTCCCAGCCGTCCCTTGTCTCAAGGGATTTTTTTAATTCAAATTTGTTTATCAAACCGAAAGGATTTAGCAGATCAATGAGAGAAATACTGGAAAAGATCAGATCCGAAGCTCTCAGGGCCCTGTCGGAAAGCGACGCCCAGATCGAGGATCTGAGGATCAAGTACCTCGGCAAGAAAGGGGAACTCACCGCAGTTCTCAGAGGTATGGGAGCCCTGTCGTCAGAAGAGCGTCCCGTAATCGGCCAGCTGGCCAATGAAGTCAGAGCCTCCATCGAAAAGAAGATAGAGGAGCTGTCACAGTTCGCGAAGAAAAAGGAGCTGGAGCAGAGACTGATATCCGAAAAACTGGATGTCACGCTTCCGGGGACCAAAGTGCCCGTAGGACACCCGCATCCCCTGTCCCTTGTCCAGAAGCAGCTTGAGGACATCTTCCTCGGGATGGGATATACCATCGTGGACGGTCCGGAAGTAGAATACGACTATTACAACTTCCAGGCCCTGAACATTCCGAAGGACCATCCTGCAAGGGATACCCAGGACACGTTCTATATAACCGAGAACATCCTTCTCAGGTCACAGACCTCTCCGGTACAGGCCAGGGTCATGGAAAAGACCCAGCCTCCGATCAGGATCATATCCCCCGGACGGGTCTACAGGTCCGACGCCGTGGATGCCACCCACTCTCCCCTGTTCCACCAGCTTGAAGGTCTCGTGATAGACAAAAACGTCACCATGGGAGACCTTAAGGGAACGCTCGAGCTGTTCGCGAAGCGCATGTTCGGCGAAGATACGAGGATCCGTTTCCGTCCGCACCACTTCCCGTTCACCGAACCTTCTGCTGAAGTCGACGTTTCCTGCTTCATGTGCGGGGGCGAAGGCTGCAGGTTCTGCAAGAACGAAGGCTGGATCGAGATCCTGGGCGCAGGCATGGTACACCCCAATGTCCTGAGGAACTGCAGCATAGATCCCGAGGTCTACAGCGGCTTCGCCTTCGGCCTCGGCATAGAGAGGATCGCCGTTCTCAAGTACCATATCGACGATATGCGTCTGCTTTACGAAAACGACATCCGCTTCCTCAATCAGTTCTGAGAAAAGGGGGAAAGAGAAATGAAACTGTCAATGAACTGGCTGGCTGATTATACAGACGTCAGCGATGTGAAAATAAAGGACTACTGCGACGCGATGACAATGTCCGGATCCAAGGTGGAGGAATATGAGGAACTTGATTCCGATGTCTCCAACGTGGTGTGCGGGCGCATACTCAGCATCGCGCAGCATCCGAACGCAGAGAGGCTCGTGATCTGCCAGGTGGATGCAGGCAAGGAGGCTCCCATCCAGATCATCACCGCTGCCACCAACGTATTCGAGGGAGCTCTTGTCCCCGTGGCGCTTGACGGCGCGCACCTGCACGGTGACATAAAGATCAAGAAAAGCAAGCTCCGCGGCGAGGAATCCGACGGCATGTTCTGCTCCATAGCCGAACTTGGCCTCACCCTGCATGACATGCCCGGTGCCGTCGAGGACGGCATCCTGATCCTCGGCGACGTGGGACTGGGTGACACTGTCCCCGGTTCCGACATGAGAAAAGTCCTGGGGCTGGGCGATACGGTAGTCGAGTTCGAGATCACCTCGAACCGTCCAGACTGCCTGTCCGTGATTGGACTGGCAAGGGAATCCGCGGTAACATTCGGAAAAAGATTCGACTTCACGCCGGCGAAAGAGCCTGCGGCAAAACCCGATCCTGACAGCATAGGCAATTACCTCTCCGTGAAGATCTCGAACCCGGACAAGTGCTACAGATACTCCGCAAGAGTCGTCAAGAACGTAAAGATCGGTCCTTCCCCGCTGTGGATGAGGATGCGCCTCAGGGCATCCGGTGTTAGACCGATCAACAATATCGTCGATATAACCAATTACGTGATGCTGGAATACGGCCAGCCGATGCACGCATTCGACTACAAATGCCTCAGCGGTTCCGCCATTAACGTCAGATCCGCTGAAGAGGGCGAGACCTTCGTCTCCCTTGACAGCATAAGCCATACTCTCGACTCGTCGATGCTGGTCATCGCGGACGCGCAGAAAGCGGTGGCCCTGGCCGGTGTCATGGGCGGTGAGAACAGCGAGATAACGGACGACACCGCGACAGTGGTTTTCGAGTCCGCCACGTTCCACCCCGGAAACGTCAGGGTGTCGGCAAAGAAGCTTGGCATGAGGACAGAGTCCTCGTCCAGATTCGAAAAGGGACTGGATTCCGAGAACACCATGCCTGCTCTTAACAGGGCATGCGAGCTGGTGGAGCTGCTCGGCGCCGGAGAGGTGGTAAACGGGACCATCGATGTCTATCCGAGAAAGAAAGAGACCGTCACCCTGCCTCTGGACGCCGGTGTGATCAATTCGTTCCTGGGACTGGATCTCACACAGTCGGAGATGGCCGGTATAATGAGAAAACTCGAATTCGGCGTTTCAGAAGACGAAAAGGCCATCACTGTCCCGTCCTTCAGGGACGACGTCAGATGCATGAACGACGTGGCCGAGGAAGTGCTCAGGATGTACGGATATGACAAGATCACATCTACTCTTTCCGGCTCTTCATCTCCCACGATCGGCACGAGGACAGAGCGCCAGAATTTCGATCTCAACGTGCGCTCCATGCTGGAAGGCATGGGCATCAATGAAGTACAGACCTTCTCCTTCATAAGCCCGTCATGGTACGATAAGATCAGGCTGGCCGCGGATGATGAAAGAAGGAAGAGCGTCGTGATATCAAATCCTCTCGGCGAGGATACGTCCGTCATGCGAACCACGATGATCCCTTCGATGCTCAAAGTCCTTTCGGACAACTTCAGCATGAAGAACACATCGGTGTTCGTATTCGACCTTGCAAAGGTATACATCCCGAAGAACAGGGACGAACTTCCCGACGAGCCCGCAAGGCTGGCTGTCGGATTCATCGGCAAGGACGGTTTCTACAGGATGAAGGGATACATCGAGGCCCTGCTGAAAATCGCGGGGATCGAAAGCGCTGCTTTCCGCTCCCTGACTGACGAGCCCACGTTCCATCCGGGCAGATGCGCTGAGATCACCGTCAGCGGAAAGCGTCTCGGACTGTTCGGCGAGATCCATCCGGAAGTAGCCGAAACATACGGGATCTCCCCCGCCGCCTACGTGGCCGAGATCGATGAGGACCTGCTGTTCGAGGAAAGACGCAAGGTGGTCGAGTACAGGCAGATCCCGAAGCACCCGGCAGTCGAGAGAGACTTCTCCTTCGTATGCGACGAAGATGTGGAAGCCGCATCCATAGCAAAAGTCATAAAGAGTTCCAGCAAGCTGGTGGAAAGCGTCGAGCTGTTCGACGTGTACCGTGGCCCGCAGATCGGCGAGCATAAGAAGAGCATGTCCTACAGCGTGATGCTCAGAGGTAAGGATCACACCCTGAACGATGAAGAGGCAAACGGCGCGGTGAAGTCCATACTCGCAAACCTTGAAAAGGAACTCAACATCAAACTGAGATGAAGAAAACAAAAATAAAAAAGAGAAAGGAAACCAAGATGAGAACAACGTATCCTATCGAAATCGCAGGCCTTCACAGAGAACTTCCGATCTGCAAACTGACAGATGACCTTGCCATAGCCGGTTTCGTGATCTTCGGTGACCCCGAGATCTGCACGGCTGCAGCAGACGCACTCCTGAAGCTGGCGCCCGAGTACGATTACATAATCACCGCCGAATCCAAGGGTATCCCCCTGGCCCATGAAATGGCCCGTCTCGCAGGCAATCAGAAGTACTTCGTCATAAGGAAAAAAGAAAAAGCCTACATGAAGGAAGTATTCGAAGTCAAGGTGCATTCCATCACCACAAAAGGCGTCCAGAGCCTGTTCCTTGACGGCGCGGATGCTAAAATGATCAAAGGATCAAGAATGCTCATCGTGGACGACGTCATCTCGACCGGTGAGTCTCTCCGGGCCATTGAGGAACTGGTGCAGGCCGCAGGCGGCATCATCGTCGGGAAGATGACGATCCTCGCCGAAGGCGATGCCCAGACGAGAGACGACATAGTATACCTTCAGAAGCTTCCCCTTTTCACAGCTGACGGAGAAGTGCTCGAAGGCACCCTTCATTAAGAAACCCGGCCGTGTTCATGCACGGCTTGAGTTTTTGTGCAACTCTTAACAATATATATAATAGGTCGTTAACCAAGGAAACGGAGATCCGAAAAATCATGGAAGACAACAAGATTCACGGCGGGATTTCGATAGAACTCGAGCATATATTCCCGATCATCAAGAAATGGCTCTATTCCGAGAAGGAGATATTCCTCCGTGAAATAGTTTCAAACGCGTGCGACGCAATCACAAAGCTCCGCAGGCTCGTGTCCCTGGGCCAGGCCGGCGGCATCGAACTGGGCGAACAGAAGATAAAGGTGCTCCTGGACGAAAAGGCCTCCACAATCACGGTCACAGATACCGGTATCGGAATGACCGAAGAGGAACTGCAGAAATACATCTGCCAGATAGCTCTTTCCGGAGCACTGGATTTCATCCAGAAATACGAAGGCACTGAAGCCGATGTTCAGCAGAACGGCATCATAGGCCATTTCGGTCTGGGATTCTATTCCTCGTTCATGGTAAGCGACACGGTGGACATCATCACGAAATCGTATACAGGTGCCCCGGTCATCAAATGGTCATGCACAGACGAAGGCAATTACGAGATAACTCCGGACTATGAGGATGAGGAAGGCCTGATAGGCAGTTTCGGAACTGCCGTCGTCATGCACATCAACGAGGAAGGCAAGGAATTTCTGAGCTCCTACAGGCTCAGGGACGTCCTGGACAAATACTGCGCCTTCATGCCTGAGGAGATATACTTCGAGGACCTGAACAAGAAAGAGGAGAAGCCTGAGAAAGGCAAGGAGCCCGAAGCGCCGAAACCCGTCAACGATACCCATCCGCTGTGGCTCAAAAACCCCTCCGACTGCACGGAAGACGAATACAAGGATTTCTACAGGAAAGTATTCAGCGACTGGAAGGAACCTCTTTTCCACATCCATCTGAAAGCTGATTACCCGCTGAATTTCAAAGGGATCCTGTACTTCCCGAGGATCGGAAGCGAATTCGAGAGCCTTGAGGGCCAGGTCAAACTCTATTACAACCAGGTTTTCGTGGCAGACAACATCAAGGAAGTGATCCCGGAATACCTTCTGATGCTCAAGGGAGTTCTTGACTGTCCCGAACTGCCTCTGAACGTTTCAAGAAGCTACCTGCAGAACAGCGGATATGTTTCGAAGATATCCGCCCACATAACAAAGAAAGTGGCCGACAAGCTGAATTCCATGTTCACGCAGGACAGAAAGAAATACGAAGAGATCTGGCGTGACCTCAAGACTTTCGTGGAATACGGATGCCTCAGGGACCAGAAGTTCTACGACAGAGTCAAGGATACCGTACTGCTCGAGCAGACCGGCGGTGAATTCAAGACTGTCGACGAATATCTGGAAGCCGCAAAGGAAAAGCATGAAAACAAGATCTACTACGCGAACGACAAGGTCGCTCAGTCCGGATACATAAAGATGTTCAATGACCAGGGCATAGACATCGTGCTTCTGGACAGGATCATTGACTCCCAGTTCATAAACGTGATTGAGCAGAACAAGGAAGGTGTGAAGTTCATCCGGGTGGATTCCGAGGTGGCCGACGACCTGAAGGGCGACGGCGAGATCAAGGAACTGCCTAAGGTGGCGGAACTCCTGAAGAAAGTGGCCGGCGAGAAACTGACCGTCAAGTTTGACCGCTTCAAGGACGACACGATCCCGGCGATCCTGAACGTATCCGAGGAAGGCAGAAGGATGAACGACATGATGGCCATGTACAGGATGGACGGCATGCCCCTGGACGAGACACTCATCATGAACCTTTCATCACCTCTCACAGACAAGCTTTCAGACGAGATCGAAAGCGGTAACGGGGAGGCTGCCGAGACCATGGCGCGGCAGATCTACAGGCTGGCTGCCCTTTCCCAGAGGCAGCTCTCATCCGAGGAACTGGTGGACTTCCTGAAGGACAGCTACCGGATCCTGGGAATGATCAACTAAAAACTCAAAAAAGGAGTGCTGTATGGAAAAATATCTCAAGAGATACATCGACTGGCTGACATCCGACTATATCGATGAGGACACGAGAGCGGAACTGAAGGCCATCAAGGACGACGAGAACGAGATCAAGACCAGGTTCCTTTCCTTCATGGAATTCGGGACCGGCGGACTCAGGTCCAAGATGTGCGCCGGTGACGGGATGATGAACATCTACACCGTCGCTCATGCCACGGCCGGCGCTGCACAGGCGGTGCTGGAAGCCTTCCCTGACGCCAGGGAAAGAGGTGTCATCATAGGTTACGACTGTAGGAACAACTCCGCGAGATTCGCCCGCCGTTGCGCTGAGGTGATGACCGCCTACGGGATAAAGGTATATCTGTTCGACGAACTGCGCCCCACTCCGATGCTGTCCTTCGGCGTAAGGCACTTCGGCTGCGCAGCCGGAATAAACATCACGGCCTCCCACAACCCCGCTGTCTACAACGGGTATAAGTTCTACTGGGAAGACGGAGCTCAGCCCACTTTCCAGATAGCCGACAAAGTCTCGGCGTTCATGCAGTCCACGGATATCTTCAGCGTTCCGAAGCCGGAAGACGCCGACGAGTCGCTGATCACCATGGTGGGCAGGGATTTCGACGAGCTGTTCATTAGCAACGTGCTCTCCGAAGGCGTATATCCGGATATGATAGCGAAGGCTGCTGACGATCTCCAGGTCGTATATACCCCCCTGTGCGGATGCGGGTACAGGATCGTTCCTGACGTTCTTCACAGAGTCGGCGTAAAGAACCTTTTCACGGTCGACGCGCAGATGACCCCAAACGGGAATTTCCCGGGCCTGCCGAAACCGAACCCCGAATATCCCGCTGCCTTCATCGAAGCCATAAAGGTAGCTGAAAAGGTCAACTCCGACATCATAATCGCGAACGACCCGGATGCCGACAGGATCGGCGTCATGGCAAGGGACAGGAGCGGAGAGTTCAAGTGCGTGACCGGAAACCAGATGGGTTCCCTGCTTCTTGACTACATATTCACGGCTCTTGAAGAAAAAGGTAAAATGCCCGAGAAGCCCTTCGCTGTCAAGACCATAGTCACAAGCGAAATGGCGACTGCCATCTGCAAGAAGCACAACGTGGAGCTGGACAACTGCCTGACCGGATTCAAGAACATAGCGGAAGCGGTGGCAAGGCACGAGAATACCGATCACGGAGCTTTCCTGCTGGGTTATGAGGAAAGCTACGGATACATGAAGGGCTCATATTCAAGAGACAAGGACGGAGTGGTAGCCGCCATGCTCATCTGCGAGATGGCCGCATATTACTCCCTCCGCGGCATGACCCTCATAGACGCCATCGATGAGCTGTATAAGAAATACGGCTATTATATGGAGTATTCAGCCGAGATCTACATGGAAGGCCTGGACGGCAAGGACAAGATCGCCGCAATGATGGAAAAGCTCAGGAACATGGTCCCCGAGACTCTTGCCGGAAGCCGTGTAGTCAATGTCCGCGACTATCTCGCACAGACTTCGAAGAACGTCCTTACGGGAGAAGTGACCGGTACCGGCCTCGCTTCATCCAATGTCATGTATTATCTGGCTGAGAACGGCTGCGTCGTGGTCGCCCGCCCGTCCGGGACAGAGCCAAAGATCAAGTTCTATATCCTGGCAAACGGCAAAGACTATGAAAATGCATCCGAAAATGCCAGATCATGCACAAATACACTTGAAGATATGCTGGGACTTCCCCACGATTCACTGAAGAAATAGCTGAGGAAAGCGCGTGCCTCCGCACGCGCTTTTTTGGAGTAGAAATGAACAGTTCAGACAAACCAGTTTTTCTCGCGAAATGCGAATCCTACGACATTGACGTTCTTGTCCCGCTTATTTCCCGGGCTTTCGATTCCATCGGAGCCGGGCCTGACGTGTTTGCAGACAGGAACGTCATGCTCAAACCCAATCTCATACTCGGCAGAAAACCGGAGTTCGCCGTGACCACTCACCCGCACTTTCTCGAAGCATGCGCAAGAGTTGTAAGAGAGAGAGGAGCAAGAAAGGTCACCGTTGCGGAGTCCCCCGGAGGACCATACAACGCCGTCTCTTTCTCTGCGATATGCAAGGCATGCGGGATCACGGCAAGTGAATGGTACGAAATCAACACGGATTACGGTTTCGCCCCGCAGAAGACGGACGGCGTGATGCTGAAGAATTTCAACGTCATAAACCCGTTTCTCGAGGCTGATGTGGTCATCGATCTCTGCAAAATGAAGACCCATTCCCTGACCAAGATGACCTGCGCCACGAAAAACCTCTTCGGCCTCATCCCCGGGGTAGAGAAATTCGAATTACATGCGACTTTCCCTGATATAGGCGATTTCTCAAAAATGCTCGCGGACCTGGCGGATTACGCCTGCAGGAAGAAGAACGTCATAGCGCTGTGCGATGCCATCCTGTCCCACGAGGGCAACGGCCCGTCCCAGGGTGAACCCAAATTCACCGGATACGTACTGGCATCCCGCTCCGTATTCTCGCTGGACACAGTGGCGGAGCATATGATGAAGATGGACGGAGAGATCCTTTACCTTGACGCCGCACGTGACCTGGGACTCACTTCAAGGAGTTTTCCCGATATCGAAATACTGGGGGGCGAAGAGGTTCCCTGCCTCGACTTCAAAAGGCCTGAATCGGATGCTCTAAGCCTGGTCAAGAACCTTTCTTCGGTCATGGGCGGAAGATTCGTGAAGCTGGTGGAAGTGCACCCCGTCGTCGACAGGAAAAAATGCGTCGGATGCGGGAGATGCGCGGCCTCATGCCCGCGGAAGACCATAAAAATGACAGACAGGCACGGGAAGAAAGCAAAGATCGACCGCAAAAACTGCATAAAGTGCTACTGCTGTCAGGAACTGTGCCCGGTTGGTGCCGTGAAAGCGAAGAGAAATCCGATACTTAAGATGATCCACTAGGAGATTTCATATGCCGACAAGAGTACGCGAGGCATTCGCGAAAATAAACCTGTACCTGAAGATCGTCAACAGAAGATCTGACGGATATCACAACATCGCAAGCATCATGCAGCAGATCGATCTGTCAGACACAGTCACCGTTACGACCCGGAAAGACACAGGCGCGATAAGAGTTACATGTACTGATCCCGAAGTACCGTGTGACGATTCGAACATCGCATGGAGATGCGCCAGGGTATTCCTGGACA
>CACZSC010000099.1 GCA_902783755.1 uncultured Ruminococcus sp.
GCCACACCATTGGACTCGACTACGTATCATGCTCACCGTTCAGAGTACCGATCGCACGTCTCGCTGCGGCACAGGCAGCCATCCGTGAAAAGAAGAACTGATAGCGGGATGAGCTTAACGATTCCGCCAGAGGAAGCAAAAGACAACAGTATAAAGACTAGTATTTAAGTTCAAACAGCAATATTGCCCGGCAGAGAGATTTTTCTGCCGGGTATTTCTTTTCCGTAGATGTTCAGAAACTTGTGAAATATCGATCCTTGACATGTCTGATTATTTGTGAAAAACGGATTGACAGCAACTTCAAATATTTGTACTATATCTTTATACTATAGATGAAGTTACATTCTTGATCCGAATAAACTATATATTGAGTAAGGGAGATTCTTATGGATCCGAAATATGAGCCGTTGTTTACTCCGTGGAAAGTCGGGAACGTAGAGATAAAGAACCGTGTTGTCATGCTTCCGATGGAAGGCACGAATATGATCCAGTGGGAAGCCAAGACCGGATTTGTAAAAGGTATCGGAGAATTCTACAGGGACCGCAAGGACAACAATATCGGACTGTTCATACCGGGGCTGATCCCGCTGATCAGTGTGATAGGGGAGAAGTGGGCATACAAACACCCCGAGGTGTTCGAACAGGCCAGGCCGGTGGTGGACGATATACATCAGAGCGGAGCAAAGGTTTTCTTCCAGCTGAGCGCAGGATCAGGGCGTTCGATGATACTCCCTCCTTTGCTCAAGCCTTTTGTCAGGAAGGGCTTTCTCAAATCAGTATCCTCAAAACTTCTGATGACCAAATGGTGGTGGACCGCGCCTGATCCCGACGAGCCGAACGTATGGGATCCTGATGTGAAGATGGATCTCTTCACGTCTGAAATGATAAGCAGGTTCGTATATGCGTTCGGCCAGACCGCAAAGCGCTGCAAAGAGATCGGAGTGGACGGTGTCGAGATCCATGCCGTACATGAAGGATATCTGCTCGATCAGTTCACCATGAAGTATACCAATCATCGGACCGACGAATATGGCGGCAATCTGGAGAACCGTCTCCGCTTTGCCTGCGAGATCGTAAAGGAGATCAAGAAGGTGTGCGGAGAGGACTACCCGGTCTCGCTGCGTTATTCGGTATGCTCAATGACAAAGGGATTCAACTCCGGAGCGGTACCCGGGGAGATCTTCGACGAGGCCGGACGGTCCATGGAAGAATCCGAACAGGCCGTGCGGATCCTGGAAGAGGCCGGATACGACATGTTCAACTGCGACAACGGAACGTACGACGCGTGGTTCTGGGCGCATCCTCCGGTATACGCTCCGCTGAACATGAATCTGTCATATGTCGAGCATATAAAGAGATTCACCACAAAGCCCGTCGTATGCGCGGGCCGTCTGCAGCCCGGTGCTGCTGCCGTATCCATCGCTGCCGGAAAGATAGACGCGATGGGGGTAGGCCGCCAGCTGCTGTGCGATCCGGAATACATAACGAAGATAATGGAAGGCCGCATGGATGAGATACGTCCGTGCATAGCGTGCCACGGTGCATGTCTGCCGTTCAACGGGCTGAACGGAAAGGGGACGGATATAGATGCCTTCCACATCGAGATGGGCCGCTGCGTCCTTAATCCGTGGACCAACAATGAGACGAAATACTCGAAGGCTCCGGCGGAACACCCCGGAAAGATCGCCGTCATAGGCGGCGGGATTGCAGGTATGGAAGTGGCCATACAGGCGTCTCTCCGGGGACACAAAGTGAATCTTTATGAAAAGACAGGCAGGCTTGGCGGGGTCTTCAACGCGGCTGCGGCTATGTCATTCAAGGAAAAGGACAGGGATCTTCTTGCGTGGTACGAAAGAAAGCTGAGATCCACCGAGACCGTCATACATTTCAATACGGAGATTGAAGACATCGGGACGCTTGACGCAGATATCGTTGTCGTGGCAATCGGCGCTCACGCGCGTACGCTGCATATCCCGGGAGCAGAGCGTGCGGTGACGGCTGCGGACTATCTTAACGGGTTTGCATCTGCGGGAGACAACGTAGTCATAATTGGCGGAGGGCTTACGGGC
Source organism: uncultured Ruminococcus sp. (assembly GCA_902783755.1). Taxonomy (GTDB): domain Bacteria; phylum Bacillota; class Clostridia; order Oscillospirales; family CAG-272; genus UMGS1696. The sequence goes on from CACZSC010000099.1 coordinate 2,070, forward strand.
TGTGAGATAGCCTACGAGCTGGCACTGCAGGGAAAACATCCTTCAGTCGTGGAAATGACAGGTGATCTTGTCGGCGCGAAAGGGATATGCATGGCCAACTCGACGATGCTGCGGGAGCTCCTTCGGTATCATAATGTTCCTGCCTACCTGAACTCAGAGGCGGAATCCATCACAGAAACCAGCGTAGTGATCAGGACTCCTGAAGGCAGCAAGAGCATTCCGGCGGATACGGTGATAATGTCCGTGGGCTACAGTCCGGACAAACGATTCGAGACAGACGAGCTGCGAAAAATCCGGAAACCTGAAGTGTACTTCGTCGGAGACTGCGATAAAGTCGGCAGTCTCAAGACGGTCATAAAGCAGGCATACGAGCTTGTCCAAACCATCTCATACGGGAAATAGAACACGTGCGGATGCTCGGAAAGCAGATGTCAGCTTCTAGTGTTTTCCGTTTTATCGGAACACCCGTGCACTTGACGGCGGGCGGCGGGAAAAGTATAATTATGAAGGATTTTTCTTAACTAAAACGGACTAAGAAGGAAAAAAGAATGGAACAGGAACCATACCGGCAGAGAGAGCATCTCGAGTACCCGGAAGCCACAATGTTTGAACTGGTTGAAAAGGTATCAAAGGAGTATCCAGACTGGCCGGCATATGAGTTTTACAACAAAAAGACAACATATAGCGGATTTCTGAGACGGATCGAAAGAGCTGCCAGGGCGTTCTGGGCATACGGGATAAAAGAGGGAGACGCAGTAACGATCTGCATGCCCAATACCCCTCAGGCAATAGACTGCTTCTACGCTCTGGACAGGATCGGAGCTGTCGCGAACATGGTGCATCCCCTGTCAGCGCAGACGGAGATCACAGATTACCTGAATATCTCAGAAAGCAAAATAATTCTCACGGTCGACCTGTTCTATGAAAAGGTGGAGAAGGCCTGCGGGGACGCAGACCATCCGGTGACCATACTGGCGTGCAGGATGCAGGAGGAGATCCCTTTTTATCTGGTGCCCGTGTACATAATGAAGAAAGGGAGGGAATACCTGAAATTCCCGAGATCTCCGCATCTGCTGTGGACCGAGTTTCTGAAACGCGGTGACAGCGGTGAAGAACCGCCCAGACCGGCATTTGACAAAAACCGGACGTCGGTGGTCCTTTACAGCGGAGGCACCAGCGGGATGCCGAAAGGTATATGCCTGTCTGACAACAACTTCAACGCATGTGCCATCCAGGGGGTTGAAGCCATTGGAGTCAAGATCCGGGCCGGACTCACGATGCTCAGCTGCATGCCTCTGTTCCACGGCTTCGGGCTTGGCATCAACATACACACAGTCCTTATACACGGAGCCTGCTGTATTCTGATGCCTACCTTCAACAGCAAGAGCTATGCTGCGATGATGAAAAAGAAAAAGCCCACATTCCTGGCAGGCGTCCCGACGATATACGAAGCTCTGCTGCATATGCCGCAGCTCGACGGCCTGGACATGAGTTTCCTCAGGGGCATGTTCTGCGGAGGTGACTCGCTGTCGGTTGAGCTGAAGAAGAAGGTTGACAAATTCCTGAAAGACCATAATGCGACTATACAGATAAGAGAGGGATACGGGCTTACCGAGTGTGTCACTGCCAGCTGTCTGACTCCACGGGACGACTACCGGGAGAACAGCATAGGCCTTCCTTTCCCGGATACGGTATACGGCATAGTGAATCCCGGAACTGACGATGTTCTTGGGCCCGGTGAGGAGGGAGAGATAATACTGAAAGGCCCGACCGTGATGCTGGGTTACCTGAAAATGCCGGAGGAGACGGCAAAGACCCTGAGGCGTCTGCCTGACGGAGACATATGGCTGTATACGGGCGACCTCGGGCATATGGACGAGGACGGGTTCGTGTATTTCAAGCAGAGGATCAAGAGGCTTATCATAACAAACGGTTACAACGTGAACCCTGCACAGATCGAGAACGTCATAGACAGCATACCGGAGGTTTCATACAGTTGTGTCATCGGCGTAAAAGATCCGAGACGCATACAGAAAGTCAAAGCATTCATCGTTCCCGCCGACGGGGTCGAGCCCGGTGAGGAACTGAAGTCGAGGATAATGGAACAGCTTACCCTGCATATCGCAAAATACGCGCTTCCCAGAGAGATCGAATTCAGAAAAGAACTTCCCAAGACCCTGGTGGGCAAAGTGGCGTTCAGGGTGCTTGAACAGGAAGAGGAAAACAAAATATCAGGAAACGAGGAGACCGTCAATGAGTGAATCCGGAAAAAAGTACAAGAGAAGATGGGGAGACCGCTGGGACGCGCGTCGGGTCAAGGCGCCGGGGCTCCAGACCATAATGGGATATCTGTGGCCGAAAAGGACGGACTGCGAGGTATATCTCAAAGACAATATCGATGCTACCAATCTCGTGGCATATCTCGAGAAAAAGAATGCGGAACACCCCGAATACAAGACGACGCTGTTCCACTGTGCCATCACCGGTATGGCCAGGATGGTGATGGAAAGGCCTCTGCTGAAGCGTTTCATCCAGGGATACAGGCTGTATGAGAAAAACGAACTCAGCATAAGCTTCATTGTGAAAAGGAAATTTGCCGATGACGCAGAAGAGTCCCTGATGGTGCTCTTCCCGAAGGAAGATGATACGATCGACAGCATCAGCAAACACATAGTCGGCGAGGTAAAGGAAACAAGGAAGAGCGAGCACGCTACGGGAGGCATCGACGAGCTTCTTGACAAGTTTGCCGCGCTGCCAAGATTCATTCTGATACCGGTGTTCAGGATAATCAGATGGCTGGATTTCTGGGGCAAGACGCCAAAGGCCCTGACTGAAGGCGACACCCACTACACTACAATTCTAGCAAGCAATCTCGGCAGTATTAAATGCCCGTCCGTATACCATCATCTGAACAATTACGGTACGAACAGCATAATAATCACGATAGGGACTCTCCACAAGGAAGAGGTGCTCATGCCTGACGGGACGAAAGAGATCCGGGATATAATTGATGTCGGCGCGACGCTGGACGAGAGGATTGCTGACGGTTTCTATTTTGCAAAGAGCCTGAAGCTCATAAAATACATCTTCGACAATCCGGAGATCCTAGAGAAGCCACTGGGCGAGCCCAGTGGGTTCGAATACTGATAACGGAAAAACGAAAAGGGAGCCTGCTTCAGAAATTGAGCAGACTCCCTTAATCTATATATGAACCGTTATGATCTTTCGTTGATGTACCTGCATGCCGCAAGCGCCGCGGTCGCGCCGTCTGAGATGGCCGTCGCCACCTGGCGCACATATTTGCTCCTGCAGTCGCCTGCCACGAATATCCCTTCGGTCTTCGTCAGGCAGTTCTCGTCTGAATCGAAATAGCCGTATCTGTTCAGATCCGCGAGATCGGCAAAGGGTTCGTTCTCGGGTATGAGTCCTATCGCGACGAACAATCCGTCGCAGGGTATCTCCTCTTCAGCGCCGCTGTCGGTGTGAAGTACAGTGACTCCTCTTAATCCGCCATTATCGTTTTTCAGGAGACCCGTGATCTTGACTCCGGTGTGCGCTGAAACATTCATCCTCGAAAACAGCACGTCCTGGAGCCTTTTTTCTCCGGTGAAGTGCGGAAGGTCCTGCAGCATGGTGACCCTGGAGCACTTGTCAGACAGAAGGATCGCCTCCTGGAGCGCGGAGTTGCCTCCGCCCGCGACACACACCGCTCTGTCCGAATAGAAATCCCCGTCGCAGACAGCGCAGAACGAAATGCCTTCGCCCACCATTTCATCTTCGCCTTCAAGACCGAGCATCCTGTGCTTGACGCCGGTGGCGATGATGACGGCAAGAGCTTCGAAATCCGTACCGTCCTCCGTGTGTACGATCTTTTTCCCGTCCGCTGATTCCACGGAGGTGACGGTGTTGATCTCGATTTCCGCTCCCTGGTGCAGGATCTGTTCCAGTGTGCGGTCTGCAAACTCATTCCCGCTCATTGAGATGGTTCCAGGGTAATTCTCCACTTTCGGAGAGTGGGTGATCTGTCCGCCGAACCCGGTCTTTTCTATGACCAGCACCGATTTGCCGTTCCTGAGGCCGTAAAGCGCAGAAGTCATGCCTGCGGGTCCGCCGCCTACAACAATAATATCGTACATAAAAACCTCTCGTATAAACAGAGGCAGAGACCATTAAGGTTTCTGCCTCATTTGTCATTTTTCGGAATACTTATCTGTTGATGAGCCATCCCTTGATCTCAGAGACACCGCGGTATTTTTCGAATGAGCTGTCATTGTCGATGAC
>CACZSC010000100.1 GCA_902783755.1 uncultured Ruminococcus sp.
ACGACCCTTGGCTCTTCATGGATCTCTTTGATCATGAAATGCTCGTAACCGCCTTTTTCAGCGGCGTCCGCGTTCCAGGTTATCTGCACCGGTTCCTTCTCTATGACGTCACCGTCAAGGTTATAGAATACCGCATTTCCTGCAGAAAGGCACGCCATCTCAAGGTTTCCTATATAGTAGACGGTGCGCGTGTACTTGAGGATTGCCGGGACATCGGAAGCTATGTATGTCTCTCCGTCGGCTATGCCGATGATCATTGGGCTGTCCTTCCTCGCCACCCATATCTTTTCAGGCTCGTCACTGAACATCAGGGCCAGAGCGTAGGATCCTCTTATCCTTACCATGGCCTTGGCTATGGCATCTATCGGGCCAGCCTTGTATTTCTTGAAGTAATAATCGACGAGATTTATTGCGATCTCGGTATCGGTCTCGCTGTAGAAAGTGTATCCGTGCCGGACGAGCTTTTCCCTGAGTTCCAGATAGTTCTCTATTATACCGTTGTGTACTCCGATCACGTCTCCGCTCTCAGAATAATGGGGATGAGCATTAGTCTCGGAAGGCTCTCCGTGTGTCGCCCAGCGCGTGTGTCCGATCCCTATGGAGCCGTTTATTCCTTTACCATCCTTTATCTTGTCAGCGAGGGCCCTTAGTCTTCCCTTCGCCTTTACGAGCTGTATGTTCCCTTCGCTGTCACGTACAGCTATTCCCGCTGAGTCGTAGCCTCTGTATTCAAGCTTCGAAAGCCCGTCAAGAAGCACTTCGCAGGCGTTTCCTTCACCTATGTATCCTACTATTCCGCACATGTATGTAATAACCTCTTTCTCTGTATCATTCTCTGACGACAATGTCGGTCATTGATTTCACTATCATTCCCGCAGGGATGACTCCCCTGACCGCCGTCATGGGATAAACGGAAGTTGTCTTTCCTATGACGGTGCCCGGGTTCAGCACACAGCCGCAGCCCACGTCTGCATGGTCCCCAAGGAACGCTCCTATCTTTCGAAGCCCGGTCTCGTGGTCGGCTTCCCCGTGGATGACTACAGGCTTGCCGTCGCTCTTGAGATTTGAGCAAACTGCTCCTGCTCCCATATGTGAACCGTTTCCAAGAATAGAGTCTCCCACGTAGTTGTAGTGGGGCACCTGAACGTGTTTCAGAAGTATGCAGTTCTTCAGTTCAGTGGAATTTCCGACGACGCAGTCCGGGCCTGTGATGACGTTCCCCCGTATATACGCGCTGGGACGGATCTCGGTATTGTGACCGAGTATCACATTTCCCTCGATTACTGCTGACGGGGCGATCTTCACGTTCTCTCCCACCAGAAGATGATCGTTGACTTTCGTGAATCCTTCGATTCCTGTCTCCATGAGACACTCGATGAGGACTTTGATCTCCGGAAGGATGTCCCAGGGGTATTCATGGGCGTCGAACAGATCCTTAAGATAACCGACATCGCAGTCGAACAGGTCCCCGGTCCTTACGTTCTGTATGTTTTCAGTTGAGTTCATAGCCCTTCCTCTTCATCATGGAATATATCCTGTCGATATACTTGTCGCAGAGTTCCTCTGTCTTGCACTCGGCCATTATCCTGATGACGGGCTCGGTGCCGCTCCTGTGGAGCAGGACCCTTCCGTCCTCACCGATCCGGTTCTGGCATTCCTCGACTTTCGCCTTCAGTTCCTGGTCAGCCATGACCGCATCCTTGCTCTGTACCCTGACGTTCTTCATCTTCTGGGGATAGAGCTTTACCGGTGCCACGAGGGACGAGAGAGGCATCTTGCTGTCGAGCATCTCCTCGGTCAGTACTATGGCTGTCAGCAGCCCATCGCCCGTGGTGGCATATTTCCTTATGATTATATGTCCGGAGTTCTCTCCTCCGAGCCTGTAACCGTTCTTCTGCATGCATTCATATACGAACCTGTCGCCGACTCTTGTCTGCTCGTTGCTGATGCCTATCTTCTTGAGGGCTTTGGTAAGGCCTGTATTCGACATGACCGTGGTCACGACTGTATCCTTGTCCAGCATCCCCTTATTCTTTAGACGGTTCGCAAGTGCGTATATGATCTTGTCCCCGTCCACGATCTCTCCATTCTCGTCGACTGCAAGACATCTGTCAGCGTCGCCGTCGAATGCGAAGCCGACGTCCAGATGTTTGGAGATGACAAGATCCTGCAGAGCCTCTATGTGAGTCGATCCGACACCCAGATTAACGTTGACGCCGTCCGGGGAATTTCCTATCACATATGTCTTGGCGCCCAGTGCGTCGAATATGGACTTGGCCAGCGACCAGGATGCGCCGTTCGCGCAGTCGAGACCTATCCTCAGGTTCCTGTAGGAATGGGAAGCCAGGGAGATGAGATATCCCATGTATCTGTTCCGGCCTGCAAAATAGTCAATAATGCATCCGACTCTGTCGCGCTTCGCGAAAGGCAGGTCCGGAGTCCCCACATTGAGCTTTTCTAGATCCCCGTCAAGATATGCCTCGATAAGGGACGCCACGGAATCGTCAAGCTTCTCACCGTATCTGTTTATGATCTTTATGCCGTTGTCATAGTACGGATTGTGTGAAGCCGTTATCATGACCCCGCAGTCGAAGTCGTCAGACCTTGTAATATATGATACGGAAGGAGTTGTCGTCACATGAAGTATGTTTGCGTCGGCACCGGAGGATGCTATGCCCGCTGCGAGAGCGTATTCCAGCATGTAGCTGGAGCGCCGGGTATCTTTGCCAATGACGATCTTCGGCCTGTAGTTGGGCTTCGTGCAGCCTGAGAGAGGGGATGCGTAGTACCAGCCGAGGAATCTTCCTACTTTGTATGCCTGGTCGGAGTTGAGATCCACGTTGGCCTCGCCCCTGAAGCCGTCGGTACCGAAATACTTATTGCCGTGCTCCCGCGCGTCGTTGCTCTTTACGGAGGGAGCGTCTCCTCCTATTATAATGTCCTTTCTGAGAAGCTCGTCGGAGCTGATCGAGAAAAGATCGCAGAGCTGGAGCAGTTTGTCGACCTGTGGCTGTGCCTGGTCGAGCTCCCATTTTGATACGGACTGTCTTGAAACGTCCAGTCTTTCTGCCAGCTGTTCCTGCGATATCTTAGCCTGTG
>CACZSC010000101.1 GCA_902783755.1 uncultured Ruminococcus sp.
AGGAACCGGGAGACCGGTTTCATGTATGTGCATATAAACACTCACCTGGCTTTCGAGACAGCCGAAGAAAATGAGTTCCAGATGAACATAGTCTCATCGCTTGCCGACAGGTTCGCCTCCGAAGGGCTGCCGGTGTTCGTCACCGGTGATTTCAATACCTCAGAGGGCAGCAACAGCTACAATATGATGGTATCGAAGCCCGAGATGGGTGATCCGAAGTATCTGGCTGACAGGACCATGTACTACGGCACATGGCGGGGATGGGGATACAGGGATCTCACCGGGGCAAAGCCCATCGACTTCTGCTTTGTTGCCGAGAACAAGATGCATGTGAAGGAATACAGGGTGCTGAACACCTTCGAAGAGGGAGGTGTCGCCCTGTCGGACCACAACGGGATCTTCGTGGACGCGGAAGTGTACAGCCTGCCTGACCCGATGACATCCTCCGAGTTTGCCGTGGACGACGATATAGCCGTGACGGAGATCTCAAGAAGAGCTTATGTATATGACATGGAGTTTACCAGGGGGACCGGCAGTGACAGGATATACAGATATACCGCGGAACTGTACGACGCCGGAGGAACTTTCGTCGACAGAAGGGTCATACATACGTATATATATGACGAAAAGGTTCCGGACAGCTTCCGCGTGACGTTCACCTGTCTTGAGCCGGATACAGATTACACGGCGGTCATATATTCCCACAGTGTGTCCGGAAGAAGCTCTGAGGGATACCGTGTGGGATTCAGGACATCATCATCCGAAGCCTTTCCGGCCGGATGACAGAAGGAGGAGAGCTCAATGACGGGAACAAAACCTAAGCTTGCCGCAAAGGCCGCAGTGGCTGTCCTTGCCCTGCTGCTCACGGTTTCCCCGAGCCTGCCGCTGTCGGCTGCCGGCGGGGGAGCCGGAACCGGGCAGAAGGTGAAGATATTCAGCGTTAATATCTGCATAGACCAGGACAACATCGACGAGAGAGGCACGCGCATGCTGGATCTCATAAAGTCATACGACCCTGACACGGTCGGTACTCAGGAGAACGGCATGCCTTCGCACAGTAAATGGCCCGGTATCTTTGAGAATGGTCTCGAGGGCTACGGAAGAGTCGGCCTCGACGACGGGGGAGGACACAACTCCCCGAACCAGGGCTCGAACTATATCTATTACAACGAGAGCCGGATCGAATGCCTCGACTGGCAGACCTTCTGGATGTCGGACACTACCATGGTGATGGGTTCGACCTATCCGATGCCCTGGGCGTACGCCGTGACATGGGGGCTTTTCAGAATCCGCGAGACGGGGCTCGTATTTGCCCATGTGAACTGCCATCTTTCCGCTTCCAGCGCTGACGAGGTCGCATACCAGGTGCGGTTCGTCGAGAAGATCACCAGCCATTTCGCGGAATCCGGGATACCGGTATTCACCACCGGTGACTTCAACACTTCCGAAGGAGGCGGCTCATACGGGGTGATGGTCTCGGGTCCGTATGTCTCCGATTCAAAATATGTTGCCGCAAAGACTGCTGATATAGGAACCTGGAGAGGCTGGTCCGACAGACCCATGGAGAAGGGGTATGTGATCGATTTCTGCTTCGTTTCGGACAGCCTCATGGATGTGAATGAATACTCCGTTGTGGACACGAAGTCTCCGGACGGCGTCATACTGTCCGACCACAGGGCACTGTTCGTGGAAGCCTCGCTGCATCCGCAGCAGGCCGGATTCCCGTCTCAGCTGGATTCGCTCAGCATGGAAGGATCAGAGGTCAGGGAGCTCAGGAAGAGCACCTACGTGTATGATTTCGAGTTCTCCGCGCCGGACGACAGGCGTCTCACGTATTTCTACAGAGCAGAGCTGTACGATGCGGACGGCGGATTCGTGGACTCGCGGAAGATCTGGTCCCTCATATTCGACCGGGAACCGCCAGGAACCAGGACCTGCACGTTCTGCGCTCTGAATCCGGACACGGAATACATCGTGAAGATTTACGCCTGCACTGCGGGAGGGCAGTATTCGGAACCGCTGGTGTTCAGTTTCCGCACGCTTGGCGAGTGGTAAAACAGGCACGAACAGCAAAAAAATCCCGGAGGCACTTCAACGCTTCCGGGATGTTCTATTATGTCCAGCTTTATCTTCTGTAGTACAGTGTGTCCCCGACTGCCTTTTTAAGGCTGGTATATACGGCGGCTCCGTACAGCGGTGTGCTCGGATAGCTCAGCTTTCCGGTCGAAAGCTCCAGGATCACGGGATATGACACGGCACTGAAGCTGAATGACGTTTTCTTCAGAAGCCCAGGCGTTAGCGAGCTCAGTAAATCGGGAGATACCGTGTCCTGACACAGCAGGGGAACAGCGAAGGTGTTGAGCCCCAGGGCTCCGTGGTGGGGCATGGACCAGACGTCTTCGAGACAGTTCTTTGAAAAATCAATGAGGTCTTTGCCGACGGCATTCTGGTCGTATCTTATGAAATAGTGGTAGTGGTTCTTTCCGAGATTGAGGATGGAGCTGAGGTTGGCATGGGCGTTTTTTAGGCAGAAGGCGCCGAGAAGTATGCTGAACTCCGCTTCAGTCGAGAACCTGCCTGTTACTTTTTCGAAATAGTCTCTGAAAAGAGCGGACGATTTCTCAAGGTATTCTTTGCCCGCTGCAACGGAATCTACCTGTGTGTCGCCTGCGGACGGGCCGGTTCCCGAGGCATTTACGGGTCTGGCAGCTGCCGCGGTTTCGGCTGCGGTCAGCCTGTATCCGCATCTCAGACAGAATTTCGCATCGGGTCTCATTTCATAACCGCATTCGGGGCAGAACGGCATAGGTACTATCCTCCAATTCACATATTCTGGTTTTTCTCCATTATATCAGAAGCAGCGGAAAAGTGAAATACCGGGCATTTAATTTCAGGAAAAAAGAGAGGATTCAAATTACTCATCTCTATTGCAAAAAAACGGATGATAATGTACTATTTGTATCGGAAAACAAAAGCGGAAAAGGAGCGGACAAGAGCATGCTGACCGAAAAGAGAAGAGGGGTACATCCCAGACTGACGCTTACCCCGGAACTGAGATCTGATTTCCTTGCAAGAGTGGAGGCGTCCCCTGAACTCAGGGAGAAAAAAGAGGCCTTTCTTGCCGAGCAGCTGGACAGGGCTGAGGAGCTCCTCGGAAAAGAATTCGTGCAATTTGAAGGCCTGATAAACATATATCCGGCCTGCGGGCAGCTGGGGGATATATCCGGCGTCTTCGGGGATCTGTATCTCCTGGGCAGGTGCGATGAAAGGCATCTGCAGAAGGTAAAGGACGCAGCTCTTTACTATTCCGGGTACAGGCTCTGGTGCGAGCCCGGGATACTCGACAGGTCCCCCGCCTGGCACTCGGACCTGCAGACCACGATAATGCTCCACAGCATGGCGACGATATACGACCAGTTCTACTATGAATTCACAGATGAAGAACGCGGGATCATCAGGGATGCCATGATACACAAGGGCATACTTCCCCTGCTTGACGACTGGGTCAGAGCGGGGACGAGGATCCACGCCCTCGACTCCATGGGACATAACTGGTGGGCGGTCTGCATAGC
>CACZSC010000102.1 GCA_902783755.1 uncultured Ruminococcus sp.
AAGTCCCTCCATCCCGGGTCTGACGGGTCGTTCCGGAAAGCGATGAGCCTCTTGATGTCATCTTCCTTTATATATCCGCATTCCGCCGCAACTTCCGCTATGACGTCGAAATCCGTAAGCGAATGGTTCTCGACTTCCGCATCACGCAGCCGTTCCAGGCCCTTCTTCATCCCGTAGGTGAATATACTGGCTATACCCAGTACTTCGGCACCGGCCTCCCTCAGGATTTCCACAACCTCCAGAACGCTGCCTCCCGTCGAGATAAGGTCCTCTATCACCACGACCTTCTGACCGGGGATCAGTCTGCCTTCGATCTGGTTCTTTCTCCCGTGGTCCTTTGCTCCGGATCTTACATATCCCATGGGCAGTCCCATCAGATGAGCCGTGATGGCGGCATGCGCGATCCCGGCGGTGGACGTTCCCATGAGCGCTTCAGCATCCGGATAGTACTTTCTCACCGTCTCGGCCAGAGAGTTCTCAACGTCCTTTCTGACTTCAGGGTCGCTGAGCGTGAGCCTGTTATCGCAGTATACCGGGCTTATGATCCCCGAGGCCCAGGTGAAAGGCTCGTCCGGTCTGAAGAATACCGCGTTGATCTTCAGCAGATCCTCCGCGATGCGTCTCTCGATGCTTTCCATACTTTTTCTCCTATCCAATAAATTCCGTCATACATCTTTCATATGCGGCGACCGGATCTTCAGACGCGGTGATGGGCCTGCCAACCACGATATAGTCTGATCCGGCCTCCCTCGCCTTCTCCGGTGTCATGATCCGCTTCTGGTCGTCGCTGGAGCTGTCGGCAAATCTTATCCCCGGCGTCACGGTAATAAAGTCCTTGCCGCATTTCTCATGGACCCGTCCCGCCTCGTGAGGGGAGCAGACCACACCGTCCAGTCCCGACATTTTTGCTACCGAAGCGTAGTGGTCCACCACTTCAGGAAGAGCCCTTTCGATCATAAGGTCGTTTTCAAGGATATCCTGGTTTACGGATGTCAGCTGAGTCACCGCGATCAGCAACGGTCTCGAACCGTCTTCTCTTGTAAGCCCCTCGACCGCGGCCCTCATCATCTCTGAGCCGCCAGCGCAGTGCACGTTGCACATGTCGACTTCAAGATTCGCAAGCACCTTCATCGCCTTTCTGACAGTATTCGGGATATCGTGAAGCTTCAGGTCCAGGAATATCCTGTGGCCTCTTTTCTTTATTTCCCTGACGATTTCCGGTCCTGATGAGTAGAACAGCTCCATCCCGATCTTTACATATGGCTTCCGTTCAGTGAAAAGGTCAAGAAAATCCATGACCAGGCTCTTTTCGGGAAAATCGCACGCGATTATAACGTCTCTCCCCATCAGTCTGCTCCTCCTGTCAGTTCTTTAAGGTCTCTTATCCCGTACTTTTTCATAACACGGGGGAGATCCTCGATTATTCTCTTGCAGGCCAGCGGGTCCGTGAGGTTGGCGGCGCCTACTTCCACAGCGGCCGCTCCTGCCAGCATCATCTCGATGACGTCCTCGGCTTTCTCCACACCGCCCATGCCGATCACGGGTATCCTGACGGCTTTAGCTGTCTGATATACCATCCTGAGGGCCACCGGGAACACCGCGGGTCCCGACAGTCCGCCGGTCACATTGGCAAGCACCGGTTTTCTCGTTCTCAGATCTATCCTCATCCCCATTAGGGTGTTTATGAGGCTGATGCCGTCGGCTCCCGCAGATTCTGCCGCTTTCGCGATTTCCGTTATATCGGTGACATTCGGCGACAGCTTGACGATCACAGGCTTTTCCGATACCGCCTTCACTGCCTTGGTCACTTCGGCTGCCAGCTTCGGGTCGGTACCGAAGCTCATTCCTCCGCCGTGTACATTGGGGCAGCTTATATTCACTTCATACCAGCCGATCTGTTCCACCTGGTTCAGTTTTTCAGCTACTCGGCAGTATTCGTCAACAGAGAAGCCGCTTATGTTCGCCATTACTTTCTTGCTGAATACCCTGCTCAGTTTCGGCAGCTCCTCGCTGATCACCCTGTCGACTCCGGGATTCTGCAGTCCCACGGAGTTGAGCATTCCGGAAGCGCATTCCGCTATTCTCGGAAGCTCATTGCCATACCTCGGATGAAACGTGGTCCCCTTGAAAGAAAGTGTCCCCAGTATGTTTATGTCGTACAGTTCGGCGAATTCGTATCCGTAGCCGAAAGTTCCGCTGGCAGGTATCACCGGATTGTCGAGCTCTATGCCGCAAAGATCGACTTTCATCATTGCCAAAGCACCTCCTCGTGCAGGAGGACCGGGCCCTCCCTGCATATCCTCTTGTATCCGGTCACGGTCCTGCATGAGCATCCCATGCACGCGCCGAAACCGCATCCCATACGGGCCTCGAAGCTGAGCTGTCCGGAGGTCGCTGCCTTTCCGTGTACAGCCTTCAGCATCGGTTCGGGTCCGCATGCGTAATAATGAGTATATCCCTCAGACATCATGTCAGTCACGAACCCTTTTGTTCCCTCCGATCCGTCGACCGTGCTTACTTTCACATCGGGTGTCAGTTCAAGGAACTCGTCCTTAAGGATAACATCTTTTTGGGAATTGAATCCCAGGATCACCGAGACCTTTTTCCCCTCACCGGTCAGTTTTTTAGCAAGCCAGTACATCGGAGGCGCGCCTACTCCCCCTCCAATCAGCAGAGGTCGGTCTCCTGACAGTGCCGTATCAAATCCGTTGCCCAGTCCGCAGAGCACATCAAGGACTTTTCCCTTCTGGAGTCCCGACATGATCTCGGTTCCGGAACCTACAGTCTTGTATATGATCTCGGCGACTCCGTCCCTTTTGTCGAAGACGGAAATGGGTCTTCTCAGAAATTTTCCGTCTATCCTTATATTCAAGAACTGTCCGGGTCTCGTGAAGTCGCTGGTGTCCCCCATGAGGGCCATGCGGTATATGCCTTCAGCTATCCGTACGTTGGATGCCACTACCAGGTTTCTCTGATTCAAGTCTCTTCTCCTTCCGGCGTCTCATGCGTCAATCGTGGATATCTTCTGCGTGATCTCTTCCAGCACGTCCAGCAGCACCTTCACCGTGTCGAGGGACGTGAACATCGTGACATTGTATTCAGTACAGTATTTTCTGATCTCAGCTCCGTCGTTCCGGTGCTTCTGGGACCCGATGTCCCTTGTGTTTATGGCGTAAGCAACCACGCCCTTCCTTATGATGTCCGGGATGTCGGAGCTGCCTTCGCTGAGTTTTTTCAGCGTATGGGTCCTGATGGAGTTCTGCTTGAGGAAATCCGCCGTCCCCTTTGTAGCTACGATGTTGAAACCCAGATTGTAGAAGCGTCTGATGAGAGGAAGGGCTTCGTCCTTATCCTTGTCTGCGATGGTGACGAACACGGTCCCGTAGTTCTGCATCTTCATCCCGGAAGCCTGCAGAGCCTTGTAGAGCGCTCGGTTAAGTTTGTCATCATATCCTATGGCTTCTCCCGTTGACTTCATCTCGGGGGACAGGTATGCGTCAAGCCCTCTTATCTTGTTGAAGGAGAACACCGGCGCTTTCACATAGTAGCGTTCCTTTTCCCTGGGATAGATATCGAATATGCCCTGTTCCTTGAGCGATCTTCCCAGGATCACTTCCGTGGCGATGTCCGCCAGGTTATATCCCGTGGATTTTGACAGGAACGGAACCGTTCTTGAAGATCTCGGGTTCACCTCTATGATGTACACGTTGTCGTCCTTGTCAACGATGAACTGTATGTTGTAAAGGCCCTTGATGCCGATCCCCAGTCCCAGTTTCTTTGCGTACCAGAGTATGGTGCCCTTTACCTTGTCAGATATGGTGAATGCGGGATACACGCTTATAGAGTCTCCCGAGTGAACACCGGTCCTTTCCACCAGCTCCATGATGCCGGGCACGAACACGTCCCTGCCGTCGCAGACGGCGTCAACTTCCACTTCGCGGCCCATGATGTATTTGTCCACGAGCACAGGCTTGTCGGCGTCTATCTCCACGGCGGTCTTGAGGTAGTGCCTGAGCTGTTCCTCGTTTGCCACGATTTCCATGGCTCTTCCGCCGAGCACGAAGCTGGGCCGTACCAGCACGGGATATCCGATCTTCGCGGCGGTCTCTACGCCTTTCTCGATATCGGTGACAGCCATTCCGGGCGGCTGCGGGATACCCAGTTCAAGCAGCACCTTTTCGAACATGTCCCTGTTCTCGGCCCTGTCTATTGCCTCGCAGTCCGTTCCTATTATATTTGCCCCTCTCTTCATCAGAGGCTCCGCCAGGTTTATGGCGGTCTGCCCGCCCAGGGAAGCGATGACACCCTGCGGGTTCTCGTAAAGTATGATGTTCATCACGTCTTCCGGGCACAGGGGCTCGAAATACAGCTTGTCCGCAGTGGTATAGTCTGTTGAAACGGTCTCCGGGTTGTTGTTTATGATGATGGCCTCGTATCCGGCCTTCTTTATAGTCTGGACCGCGTGGACCGTGGAGTAGTCGAATTCTATTCCCTGGCCGATCCTTATGGGGCCGGCGCCCAGAACGACTATTCCGGGCTTGTCCGTCAACACCGACTCGTTCCTGTCTCCGTGATACGTTGAGTAGAAGTACGGTATGTAGGCGTTGGTATGGCAGGTATCCACCATCCTGTAGACCGGCATTATGCCGTTTTCCCGGCGCATGCCGAACACCTCAGTCTCCTTCACTTTCCAGAGTTCTGAAATGTATCTGTCAGAATACCCCAGTTTCTTGGCTTCGGTCAGAATGCTTATGTCGCCCGGATTGTCAACGAGCTTCTGTTCCATGTCCGCGATCCTTTTCAGGGCTTCGAGGAAGTACGGCGTTATCATGGTGAGCTCGTACAGCTTATCAATGTTCTCCCCTCGTTTGAGGAGCTCGTATACCGCAAATATCCCGTCGTCCCTGAACTGTGAAAGATAGTCGGTGATCTCAGCTGTCTCCATGTGCCTGAATTTCGGGATGGAGAAATGGGACGCGCCGTTTTCAAGTGACCGTACGGATTTCAGCAGGCACTCCTCCAGTGTCGAGCCTATGCCCATCACCTCTCCGGTGGCCTTCATCTGCGTGCCTATGATATTCGGAGCGCTTGAAAACTTGTCGAAGGGGAATCTGGGAAGCTTTGCGACTATATAGTCGAGTGAAGGCTCGAAAGCCGCGTTGGTATTCGCTATCGCTATCTCTTCCAGCGCCATTCCTAGAGCAATCTTAGCTGTGACTCTTGCTATCGGGTATCCGCTGGCCTTTGATGCAAGGGCCGAGGATCTTGACACCCTGGGGTTGACTTCTATCAGATAGTATTCGCTTGAATGCGGATTGAGAGCGAACTGCACGTTGCATCCGCCGGCGATCTTCAGTTCCCTTATGATCTTGAGGGCGCTGTCGTTAAGCATCTTGAGGTCATGGTCACTGAGGGTAAGGATCGGGGCCACTACCACCGAGTCGCCCGTATGCACTCCCACGGGATCCACGTTCTCCATGCCGCAGATCGTGATCACATGGTCGTATGAGTCCCTCATGACCTCGAATTCTATCTCCTTGTATCCCTTGACGCTCTTCTCTATAAGGACCTGATGCACGGGTGAGAGCCTGAAGGCGTTCAGACCGATATCCACAAGTTCCTTCTCATTGTTGGCGAATCCTCCGCCTGTCCCGCCCAGGGTGAATGCCGGTCTTAGCACAACCGGATATCCGATCCGTTCAGCGGCAGCCTTCGCCTCATCTATGCTGTATGTGATCTCTGAAGGGATGGTAGGCTCTCCTATGGACTGGCACATCTCCTTGAACAGTTCCCTGTCCTCCGCCCTCTCTATGCTCTCGCTGCTGGTTCCTATAAGCTCCACGTTGCATTCGTCAAGGATGCCTTTTTTCTTGAGCTGCATCGCCATATTCAGGCCGGTCTGGCCTCCGATCCCCGGAAGTATGGCGTCCGGTCTTTCATACCTGAGTATCCTTGCCACGTACTCCAGCGTCAGCGGTTCCATGTATACCTTGTCCGCAATGGATGTGTCGGTCATGATTGTGGCCGGGTTTGAGTTGACCAGTACCACTTCATAGCCTTCCTCCTTGAGCGCGAGGCATGCCTGGGTCCCTGCATAGTCGAACTCAGCCGCCTGTCCTATCACGATCGGGCCTGAGCCTATGATCATGATCTTTCTGATGTCTGTCCTTTTTGACATATTCCCTCCTCAGATCACCTTACCGGCAATCTCTTGTCTATATATGCTGTTTTTCCTCCGCTGACCGTCAGGACGCATTCACCGGATACTTTCATGCCGCAGAACGGGCTGGACTTTCCTTTTGACAGGAAGTCTTCGCTGCATATTACTTTCTCTTCTGAAAGATCCCATACACAGAATCCGTTGTTCCTGAGCCCGAACCGTTTTCTCGGGGAGACACTCATAAGCTCTACGAGCTTTTCAAGGCTTATGACCCCTTCCTTCACGAGTTTCGTATACAGAACGCTGAACGACGTCTCGATCCCCACGATCCCGAACGGGCTTTTCAAAAGTCCCCATGATTTCTCTTCAGCCGAATGAGGCGCATGATCAGTCGATATCATGTCTATGGTGCCGTCAGCGATCCCCTCTATAAGCGCTTCACGGTCATCCCGTGTTCTCAGAGGCGGATTCATCTTCCATTCCCCGGAATCCCTGAGGTCGTCTTCTGTGAACACCAGGTAATGGGGAGCCGTCTCGCATGTGATGTCAGCGCCGGCCGTCTTCGCTTCCCTGATGATCTGCACGCTCTCCTTCGTCGAGATATGGCATACGTGGTACGAAACGCCGGTCTTCATGCAGAGCTCCGCATCACGTTCTATCTGCTTCCATTCCGATTCGGAACATATACCCGGTATCCCGTGCTCAGCCGCGTACCTTCCTTCATGTATGACTCCGCCGTGGAGCAGCGAATCATCCTCGCAGTGCGCTGCGATGACCTTGCCGAGGCCTGCCGCTTTTTTCATGGCCGATTTCATCATCCTGTTTTTCTGTACTCCGTGACCGTCGTCCGAAAAGCCGCATACAAAAGGGGCAAGTCCTTCCATGTCTGAAAGCTCCTGTCCCTTTTCGTCTACTGTTATGGATCCGTACGGAAATACTTCTATAACGGAGTCTTTTTCGATTATATCAAGCTGTTTTCTGAGTTTTTCCACCGAATCTGGCACCGGTGCCAGATTGGGCATGGTGCATACGGTGGTATACCCGCCGTGGGCTGCTGCCCTTGAGCCCGAGAAGATCGTCTCCTTATATGAGAAACCCGGTTCACGAAAATGCACATGCACATCGCAGAAACCGGGAAAAACAGTATATTTATCGGAATCGATGAGAAAAGACAACTGATCTTCAAAAACAGGCAATACGTCCGGTGACAGATACTCCGAGAAAATCTTTCTTTTTTCCGCAGAAGAGGTCAAGACCAGACTCACAGTTTTACCCTCCGATCGGTTGTCTTCCAAATTCGCCAAATTATATCATTGACGCCACGC
>CACZSC010000103.1 GCA_902783755.1 uncultured Ruminococcus sp.
AGGATACCGGCAACTATGCCCAGCATCAGATTCTTGATGACAGTTTTCAAATCAATACCACCTGTTCTTCAGATTTGATTATCCTTCCGAGCTCGTAGGCATCTACGCCGCAGTCTTTCAGTATCCCGAGGGAGGTGTCCTTT
Organism: uncultured Ruminococcus sp.; assembly: GCA_902783755.1. Taxonomy (GTDB): domain Bacteria; phylum Bacillota; class Clostridia; order Oscillospirales; family CAG-272; genus UMGS1696. Next base: position 144 of record CACZSC010000103.1, read on the forward strand.
TCGCCGGGACTCACCACTACAACCATTCCGACGCCCATGTTGAACGTGTTGAACATGTCTCTTTCAGAGATCCCGCCTGTCCTCGCTATGTGCCCGAAGATCGGAAGCACTCTTACATCGGATCTTCTGATCTCGGCTCCCAGCCCCTGTGGGATGCATCTCGGGATGTTCTCGTAGAACCCACCTCCCGTGATGTGCGAGATTCCCCTGACTTTCACCCGGGATATGAGCTCCAGCACGGGTTTCACGTATATGACGGTCGGTGTGAGCAGGGTCTCGCCGAGGGACCTTCCGCCCAGTTCCGGCACCGGCCTCTTAAGGTCAGTGTTCTCCACATCGAAGATCTTCCTCACCAGGGAGAACCCGTTCGAATGCACTCCGCTCGACGGCAGGGCTATGACGACGTCCCCTTCCTCCATCTGACTGCTGTCGATTATGTCCTCCTTGTTGACGGCTCCTACCGCGAAGCCTGCAAGGTCATATTCGTCCTCAGGATAGAAGCCCGGCATCTCGGCGGTCTCTCCGCCTATGAGGGCGGCTCCGGACTGCACGCAGCCCTCCGCCACGCCCTTGACTATGGAGGCAATCTTTTCGGGCCGGTTCTTCCCGCAGGCTATGTAATCCAGGAAGAACAGGGGTTTCGCGCCGCAGCAGATTATATCGTTCACGCACATGGCGACGCAGTCTATGCCCACCGTATCGTGCCTGTCCATGAGGAATGCCAGCTTCAGCTTCGTGCCGACGCCGTCTGTCCCGCTCACCAGCACGGGATGGGAGAATTCGCTGAGGTCCAGCTGGAACAGCCCGCCGAACCCTCCGATGTCGGAACAGACGCCCTTCGTGACGGTCGAGGCGATATGCTCCTTCATGAGTTCCACTGCGCGGTATCCCGCCGTTATATCCACGCCTGCGCCTGCGTAGGCCTCGGATCTTGAGTTCTTGTTCATCGTCATTCCTTTCCGTTCCAGCAGTAGGTACAGAGCTTGCACCCGTCTATGCCTATGGCCTCGATTATGCCGTCAAGTGACTGGAACTCCAGGGATTCGAAATTCAGCATCTCGCATATCTTTTTCCTGAGGTTCCTGCCTCTCTCGGAGGAGCGGTCGCAGTATTCCTCGATATGCTCGAGCCCCTCTTCTCCCTCGAGAGCGACTATGGCTCTTCTGGCTATGAGCTCCATCGGACTGTTGGCACGTGAAAAATTCAGATACTTACAGCTGAACATGATGGGCGGGCACGCGGATCTCATATGCACCGACTTTGCCCCGTGGGAATACAGGAAATCCACCGTCTCCTTCAGCTGGGTCCCCCTGACTATGGAATCGTCCACGAACAGAAGGTTCTTGCCCTTTATGAGGTCGTGGATGGGTATCTGCTTCATCTTCGCGATCCTGTTCCGCTCGAACTGTTCCGTGGGCATGAAGCTCCTGGACCATGTGGGGGTGTACTTGATGAAGGCCCTGGCGAATGGGATCTTGCTCTCGTTGGCGTATCCTATGGCATGGGGCGTGCCTGAATCCGGCACTCCTCCCACATAATCTATGTCATCGCACTTGCCTTCCTCCCGGTCATGCCGCGCCAGGATCTCCCCGTTGCGGTACCGCATCATCTCCACATTCACTCCTTCATAGGAGGAGGTGGGATAGCCGTAATAGCTCCACAGGAAAGCGCATATCCTCATCTCTTCGCCCGGAGGCGACAGCTGTCTCATGCCGTCGGCGCTCAGTTCCACGATCTCGCCGGGTCCCAGTTCAGCGTAATTCTCATATCCGAGTTTTTCGTACGAGAACGATTCGAACGCCACGCAGAAGCCGTTGTCGGAGCGCCCGACCTTGACCGGAAGCCTGCCCAGCCTGTCACGTGCCGCGATGATCTTCCCGGTCTCTGTCAGTATCAGAAGCGATGCAGTCCCCCGGATCTTCTCCTGAGCGAATCTGATCCCTTCTACGAAATCGTCCTTCAGATTGATGAGCGAGGCGAGTATCTCCACCGAATTCACCTGGCCTCCGGTCATGGCGTTGAAGAAACCGCCTTTGTCCTTGACGTACTTTTCTATAAGTTCATCTGTATTGTTTATGACGCCTATCGTGCACAAAGCGTATGTCCCCAGCCTGGATCTGAAAAGCAGGGGCTGCGGATAGTAGTCGCTTATGATCCCGATGGCCGCATTTCCCTTCATCTCCGTAAAGACATCCCCGAATTTGCTTCTGAAAGGCGTGCTGGAAATGCTGTGTATCTCTCTCTGGAGCCCAGTCTCCGGATCATATGCCGCCATCCCGCCTGTTTTTGTTCCCAGGTGGGAATGATAGTCAGTACCGAAGAAACAGTCAGGTATCGCGCTGTCCCTGCGCACTACTCCGAAAAAACCGCCCATAATAACCTCCGATAAATCAGCCGAATACCCGGTGCATCATTTCCTTGTATGCGTCCTCTACTCCGCCCATGTCGCGGCGGAAACGGTCCTTGTCAAGTTTCTCGTTCGTTTCAGCGTCCCAGAACCTGCATGTGTCGGGGGATATCTCGTCCGCCAGAACTATAGTCCCGTCGGCCAGCTTTCCGAATTCAAGCTTGAAATCTATGAGCTTCACGCCGAGGGAAAGGAAATACTCCTTCAGGACTTCATTCACTTTGAAAGCAAGCGACTTGATGTATTCTATCTCCTCCCTGGTGGCGACCTTGAGGGCTATGGCATGATACGAGTTCATGAGAGGGTCGTGAAGCTCGTCGTTCTTGTATGAGAACTCGATGGTGGGGCTGTCGAACACTATCCCCTCCTCGACCCCGAACCTCTTCGCGAAGGATCCGGCGGACACGTTCCTTATGATTACCTCGAGCGGTACGATGGACACCTTTTTCACCACCGTCTCCCTGTCATTCAGTTCCTCCACGAAATGGGTGGGGACTCCGTTCTTCTCGAGGAGCCTCATCAGGAAGTTGGTCATCCTGTTGTTTATGGCCCCTTTCCCGGCGATGGTCCCTTTCTTGAGCCCGTCGAGAGCCGTCGCGTCGTCCTTGTATGATACGATCACGAAATTCTCATCGTCCGTCGCATATACCTTCTTTGCCTTGCCTTCGTAGATCTGCTGTCTTTTTTCCATATCTCTAACCCCCCAATAGTATTTCTTTCTTTGATTATTTGCTGAACCCGGCAGATATCTTCGAGTCCTTCTCAAGCACCTTCTCCGCAGCCTCCCTGCGGTATCCTTCCAGCCTTTCCGCCAGTCCTTCGTCCGACAGGGCCAGGATCTCGCATGAAAGAAAAGCGGCATTGGCCCCACCGTCTATGGCTACGGTCGCTACAGGTATGCCTGAAGGCATCTGTACCGTAGACAGAAGTGCGTCAATACCGTCGAGATTTGATGATCTGCAGGGTACCCCTATCACGGGAAGCGTGGTCTGCGCGGCCAGCGCGCCTGCGAGATGCGCTGCCATGCCCGCAAAGGCTATGAGGACTCCGAATCCCTTCTCTTTAGCGGTCTGGGCGAACCCGGCTGCCTGCAGGGGGGTCCTGTGTGCTGAGTACACGTGGACCTCGAAGGGCACATCCAGCGATTCAAGGATCGCCGTCGCCTTGTTCACGACCGGAAGGTCGCTGTCGCTTCCCATTACGATTCCGACTTTTTTCATTCCGAACTCCTTTATTTTTCTTCTCGAAAATAGAAAATGACACACTTACTGAATCAGTCAAGTGTGCCCAGACGGTCGGCGTGTATTTGCTTCATTTTCTGTTCCTCCGCGGTGCTCCGCGTTATCCGTCAGTCGCAGAAAACGTTGTCTCTCGGACACAACCAATTATATCATGCGGCCGTTTTTCATGTCAAGGTTGACCGTCATTATTTACACCCAAAAAACATGAAGTTTACATGGTTTTTTTCGGCAAAACACCAAAAGCCGGGCACTTGCGTGCCCGGCCCCTGTAATGTCTTGTTTCCTTATTTCTTTATAGCCTCAAATGCTCTGTAAGTAATCAGGATAGCCTGCTCTGTCGTCAGGTCTCCGCCGGGGTTGAACTTGCCCTGGCCTACACCGTTGATGACGCCTGCATGCACCGGCCATCCGAGCTCCTTGTCGACCCACGCGTAGTTGTCGGTGATGTCGACGAAGTCATGCGTGTATCCCTCGGTCTCCACGCCGCACACTCTTGCGACTCTGTTGATGAGAGCAGCGATCTGGGCTCTCTTCAGGGTCCCGTCGGGTGAGAACTTCGTGGCGCTTGTGCCGTTGATTATGCCGAGAGCGTTCGCAAGGATGACGTTCCTGTCGTTGGTATCGGTGAATTTGCCTTCATCGATGGTATATCCCTTTTCAGCGATGAGCTGTTCAGCGGTCTTTCCGGTGATCTTCTCAACGAGCCTGATGAACACTTCAGCAACAGCGCCTCTGGTCACGGGGCTTGTGTAGTTGGTCTGGAGGTATTCGGGAACCAGTCCTGCGAGAATGCCCTTCTCGACCTCGTCCTTCGCCCAGCTGGAAACGCCGTCGAGTTTCGGGGTGATCTCAGCTGTGGTGTCCTGAGTGTCAGGAGTGGTGTCCTCGGTCGCCGGAGGTGTGGTGCCGTTCGCGAAGCGAATGGTGTTGAAGCTCGTGCATGTGCCGTCATAGAAGTATCTGCCCCAGGAGAGCCAGCCTGCGTATGCATGGGCTCCGAAGATCTGGGTGGAGGAAACTCTGAGGACTGCAGTTGCCAGTTCCGAGCCGGCGATGTCGCCCTTCTTGGGATTCAGGCCAAGGCTGGAGAGAGGAATTGCGATGGTGCAGTGCAGTTCTCCTTCGATATCTGTGTTGATATGGCATTCGCAGTCTGCAGCAGCATTGGGATACATAGGCGTGCTTGCGTTGCCGCAGGTATAGTCGTCAGTGTCAAGAGTCCAGAAGAAATCATAGATGCCGGCATATGGCTTGTAGTTGGGGTTCTGGCTGCCCTCGTTGACGTTCTGGACGTAGCCGTTCATCATGTCGATGGCATCCATGGGCATGAGCCACATCTGGACTCCGTCGCCCTCCCAGGGGTTTGCCCAGCCGCAGTAAACGTCGTCAAGGGTCTTCATTCCGAAGTACAGATACTTGTCATCCCAGAGATAGTACAGTTCCACATCGTGGTCTTCTGCCTTGATCCCCTTGTCCTTGTAGTCGTTCCATGAGCTCTCATGCTTGCCAGTCTCGGCATTGATGAGTCTCGGGTTCGTCTCGTTCAGGTAATCATAAAGCTGTGTGTTTGCGGAATTCTTGTTGAGGATGATGGAGGGCTCGCCCCAGGAATCGTCGACTTCTTCCAGGTTCGGAGCCTTCTCAGTCCTATTTGCATATACGACAGTTCCGACCTCGGCATTCACGGCGATGGCGAAGCCGATCAGCATCACTGCGCAAAGCAGGACAGTAATCACTTTTTTCATGGTATTACTCCTTTTCTTTTCTGTTGTGAGCTTGTGCCCACAGGCAATAATACTATAGCATAAAAGGCGCGAAAAATAAAGTGTTTCGGGGCAAAAACAAGTCAATGCGGACAAAAAAACCGTCGCTCATAAAACATGGCTGTCCACTTTGCACAAAGCATCAAGATCAAAAGTATGCAATATCCACAACGGGCAACCGGTCAAAAGGAAAACGCCCGGTCACATGGACCGGGCGGAGTGTATCCGTATTTCCTTACTTTATATATTCCTTCATCTTTTCCGTCGCTGCGCTCGGGTCGATGGAAGCGGTGATGACGATGTTCACGTCCACCGATCTGTCAAGCACGCCGAGCTTCTCCAGGAATCCGTCGAAGTCCGCGGTATCGTCTCTGCAGATCTTCAGGGCGGAATCTATGAAAAGATCCGTTATGTCGTGGTTGCTGGCAAGCATGCCTGCTATGAAGCCGTAGAGGGATCTGCCGTCGCTCACATGATATGCCTCGCTGTCTATCAGCCGGCATCTGTAGTTTATGTCATACCTGAGCTTGTCTCCCTTTTCGATGCACACCACGGAGCCTTTGGAGCTCGCCAGGGCGTCGTTCACGAGACCGATCAGAGTCTTTGTTTTGCCTGTTCCCTTTGTTCCGACTATTAGCCTAATCATGTCATCCCTCCTGTTATTTCAGTTTTTTGTTAAGAGCTTTCCTGTGATCTTCATATCCCGGTTTTCCGAGAAGAGCATACATGTTTTTCTTATACGCCTCGACGCCGGGCTGGTCGAATGGGTTCACTCCCATCATGTACCCGGATATCGCGCAGGCCAGTTCGAAGAAGTATACGAGATATCCGAAGGAATACTCGCTTCTGTCTTCCACTTCCACCACAAGGTTGGCGACCCCTCCGTCGTTGTGCGCGAGGAGCGTCCCCTTCATGGCCATGTCATTGACGAAGGACAGATCCTTCCCTGAAAGGAAGTTAAGACCGTCTATGTTTTCGGGATCGTTCGGGATCTTCACTTTGTCAGACGCGTTCTTTATCTCGATGACCGTCTCGAACATGGTCCTCATGCCGTCCTGGATGTACTGGCCCAGGGAATGAAGGTCCGTGGAGAATATCATCGAAGACGGATAGAGGGACTTGCCGTCCTTGCCTTCGCTCTCTCCGAACAGCTGCTTCCACCACTCGCACATCATCTGGAGCGCGGGTTCGTAGGAAACGAGGACCTCTATGACCTTGCCCTTGTTGTACAGTATGTTCCTTATGGCCGCGTATCTCACGCAGTCGTTGTCCATGGAGAATTTCTTCGTGTAGGCTGTTCTTGCGGCTTTCGCTCCGGCCAGCATCTTCGAGATGTCGCAGCCCGCCACGGCGATGGGAAGAAGGCCCACGGCCGAAAGGACCGAATAGCGTCCTCCGACTCCGTCCGGAACGACGAAGGTCTCATATCCCTTGCTTTCGGAAAACTCTCTCAGCTTTCCCTTTTTCCTGTCAGTGGTAACGAATATCCTCTCTCTTGCGCCTTCTTCGCCGTATTTTTTCTCGAGCATTTCCCTGAATACCCTGAACGCCACGGCAGGCTCGGTTGTGGTCCCGGACTTCGAGATCACGTTGACGCATATGTCCTTTCCCTCGCAGATGCGGAGCACATCGCTCAGAGCCGAGGGGCTGACGGAATTCCCGGCAAAGTATATATCCGGAGTTTCCTTCGGAAGATTATTGTACAGCGGAGATCTGATGAATTCTATGGCCGCTCTGGTACCTAGATATGAACCGCCTATCCCGATCACCACGAAAACGTCGCAGTTCTTCTGGATCCTTTTCGCTGCTTTCTTTATCCGAGTAAACTCTTCCCTGTCATAGCTGACGGGAAGATCCAGCCATCTGAGAAAATCCGAGCCCGCCCCGGTCCCGTTTCTGACAAGGCCGAATGAAGCCTCCGCGATATGGGATATCTTGCGGATCTCATCCTCCGCCACGAATCCCTGAACATACCTGTCATTAAGCTTGACTGACATCTGAAAAACACTACCTCCGAAGACGGGCATCCGTCTTTGTAACATTCGAAAACTGTCGGGAGCACACACTCCCCTACGTTAATAATTGTACATCATGAAGGGCAGGTTTTCAATACTGTTATGAGTATTCCCGCATTATCGGCGAAATGCCCAAAGCCCGCGGCTCAGAGGCTTATCTTATGCATTCATTGTAGAAAGACATTATGAATTCCATGAACTCTTCATCAAGCTCATTTACCCTGGCCTTGTCGAGAACACCATGCTGCTCGGCAAGGTACCTCGCCGCCTCCGCAGTGTTCCAGGCTGTGGAATGCTCCGCCCTGTATTCCTCATCCACAAGCAGCAGATGGACTCCCGCGGCAGGCCTGTCCACCAGCGCGCTGTACAGGCTTATG
>CACZSC010000104.1 GCA_902783755.1 uncultured Ruminococcus sp.
GGCTACCACGAGCGCATGCTGAGCGGACAGATCGATCTCGCTGTCTTTTATAAAAAGAGGGCAGCACGCATACTTCCGTTTTTTTCGTTTCTTGTCATACTCGATCTGCTAACGGATTTCAGTTTTAAAAGACTCCTGGAAGGATTCGCAAATGTAACACTCATGTTCGGACTCCTCCCGGAGCCCAGCAAGCTTACCGTGATCGGCGTCGGCTGGTTCATCGGCGTGACATTTGTCTTCTACGCCCTGTTTCCGATGTTCTGCGTCCTTACAAAAACGAGAACGGCGGCATGGGCCACTATGGGATGCGCGATCATCTATAATTTCGCCTGCGCTTATCACTTCATGGGTTCCGAGCAGTATCCGGGCGGATATTACCTGCGGCAGAATTTCCTTTACTGCGCGATGTTTTTCGTCGCCGGTGCCATTATTTATCTCTATAGAGAAGAGATCTGCTCCCGCCTTCGGGAACGATCGCTGATTTTTGCCGCATTTTCCGCGCTGATCACTTTCATTTATTTTGTTACACCGGTCGTATATGACAACAAGTATATCCGTATCGTCTACATTCTTCTGATTTTTGTGTGCTGGCTCATATGCGCCATTATTCGTGATCTCTCTTATGCAAGCCTGCCCGGACGGTTCATTAAGGTCCTGGCTAAATACAGCATGGAGGTCTATCTGTGCCATATGATGGTCTTCAGAGTAATTCAGAAACTGAAAATAAACTATCTGTTCGGACACGGAGTTCTGTCCTACATCTGTACGGTCATCACCGTTCTTTTGGGGGCGCTCGCAGTCGCTTTTATATTTAATACTCTATGGTCAAAATTGTGTGTCCCGGTCAAAAAAAGCAGGGCTTAATGCAATTAAGATAATGAATGGTAAAGGGGTGTGTCGTGAAAGAACTTCTCTTAAATCTGTTAAAAATATTCTGGATTTTTCCTGTAAAGAAAAACAGGGTCGTTTTCCGCAGCAATCAGGGTGAGTCCTATACCTGCAGTCCAAAATACATCTCCAGGTATATCCTGCGGAACTGTGAAGATGAGTTCGAGCAGATCTGGCTTTTCAACGATTCGAAAAAGTACGCTTATCTCAGGAAAAAGGGCATCAAGGTCGTTCCTCAGCTCTCCCTGCGAGCGGTCTATTACCTGATCACTGCAGGCTTTCTGATCGACAACCACGGCGTGCAGTCCTATATTCCGATCCGTAAGAGCCAGATCGTGATCAATACCTGGCATGGCGGCGGATCCTATAAAAAATCATATAAAGACGCGACAAGCGAACACGTCTCATATGTAAAACATATGATGGACACGACAACGTATTTCATCTCAAGCTGTACGCGTTTTTCCGAGAATAACATCAAAGTCCTCCATGACAATGCCCCCGAAAAGATTCTTGAAATCGGTATGCCGCGCAATGATATTTTCTTCGGTCAGCACGACGCAGTTATAAAAAAAGTCAAGAAGTTCTATAATATTCCCGAAGAGAAGAAGATTGTTCTGTACGCACCGACGTTCAGAGACAACGCGGGACCGGAAGTGTATAAACTTGATGTTGACCGCGTCACAAAGGCCCTGTCGATGCGGTTCGGCGGTGAGTTCGTATTTCTTCTGCGCTTCCACAGATTTACGGGTGAACTCGACTGCTATGACAATAATCCGAATGTGATCGATGCCACGACTTACGATGATATGCAGGAGCTCCTCTATGCCAGCAGTGCCCTTATCACTGACTATTCATCATGTATCTGGGATGCGTCTCTCACCTACAAGCCGTGTTTTATCTATGCGCCTGACCTTGACGAATATCTCGTCGACAGGAATTTTTACACGCCGGTGAGTGAATGGCCGTTCCCCATGGCAAGAGATATAGATGCCCTCGAGGATATAATCGTTCATTTTGATGAGGATCATTACAAGAAGGAAGCAGACAGACATCACGCAGAGCTCGGCAGTGCCGAAAAGGGTATAGCGACCAGAACTGTCGTTTCACTGATGCGCAGATTGCTTCGCTCATGATCAACGGCACATGGAGAGGAGTACATTTGAAAAAGACACATATTTACCGGTTATTCTCAGATATTCATCTGCCGCAGTTTCTCATAGCCTGCTACATTCTCGCTCTAATTCTGGAAACTGTTCTGCGCAGGGATTTTGCGCCTGTCAAATACCTTGATGAGGCGACGGCTGTCATTATGGGGCTCGTGTTCGTAATTGACGTTATTCGAACACGCCGGCTTGACAGAGATGAGATCCTGATCATTTTCTTTACGCTGTGTATGCTTGTGCTCGGTTTTATCGGCAATATTAAGTTCAGCTTAGTCGGACACCGCTATTACTGGCTCCTCGATGCGTTCAATATGTTCAAATTTATCGCTGCATCACTGGGAGCAGTGCGACTTTTCTCGGAAACAAAATATAACGAATATGTAATTCAGTATCTCACTCTGTTCATTGAGATCATAATAGCGACAGCAACTCTTTGCCTGATCATCAACTGCTTTAAAGATATCAATATGACAACAGATGTTCGATACGGGTTTCGCACGTTTAATTTTGTTTTCATACGTGTCGGGGATTTCTATGAAGCGGGACTTTACATGCTTGCGATTCTTTTTGCCGACCTCTTTGTTGAAAGGAGGCGGATCACGTGGCTGTTCATTGCGCTGACGATGATCAACATGGCATCGACTTTGAGATCCAGAGCATTCATATTTTCTCTTCTCTTTATTCTGTTCTATGTCATATTCGTCATTTTCAGAGTAGAAAAAATCAAGCTGAGATATGCCATACCTCTCGTGATTGCGGCAGCCGTCACATTTGCGGGACAGATCTCTTATTATTTTACCGGTACAACCGCAAGAGGCGTTCTGCTGCGAAACGGTATCAGAACGATGAAAACATATTTTCCGCTCGGTGCCGGCTTCGCCACATACGGAACAGCAGTAGCGCAGCAGCACTACTCAAAACTATATTTCCGGTACGGTTTCTGGCGATATTTTGGGACATCATTGAAGAACAGATCATTCCTGCTCGATAATTACTGGCCTGCTATTCTGGCCGAAATCGGAATCTTCGGAGCTGTCCTGATGCTCGCCGTGATCCTCATGCTCGCACGGCGCAACGCCCGCCTGTGCAGCAACCCGTATGCCCGGGTAGGGGTCTACAGTGTTTGGCTCGCAATGTTCTCCTCAAGCGTAGTAACATCTTCATTCTTTGCGGCTACAAAAGCAATGGTCATCGGTGCTCTTGTAAGTGTCTTTATTCCGATTGTCGGAGAAGCTGCGGATACGGTGGATGTCCTGGCAGTACGCGAAAGGTTCGTTTCATTCTGGAATAATAACAGATTTTTGAAAAAGATGAGTATCCTGCAGCGATTTGTTTTGATAGCAGCTGTACTCGGAGTGTTCTGCGTAGGCGTGTTGGGAATCAGGTATCGCGCGAAGATCCAGAATAAGTTCTTCCCGACAAC
>CACZSC010000105.1 GCA_902783755.1 uncultured Ruminococcus sp.
TACTCGTCCACGGTCATATCGGGATAAAGGGGCGGCTGTTCCGGAAGGAACCCGATCAGCTTCTTGGCGTCATCCGGATCCTCGAACATATCTATCCCCGCTATCTTCACCTCGCCGTATGTGGATGACAGGCAGCCGGTTATGATGTTCATGGCCGTCGACTTGCCCGCCCCGTTCGGCCCGAGCAGTCCCACGACCTCGCCCTTCTCTATGCTGAAGCTTATGCCATCCAGGGCATTCTTCGTGCCGTAGTTCTTTACAAGATCTTTTACCTCAATCATTTTCCGAGGTCCTCTCTGTATATTCTTTATCGTATAGTATACCACTGTTTTCCGGAAAAGTCACGGACACCCGTCAGCCGGGCCCGTGCCGGCGATCGCGATCCCCGCGCCCATGGTCCCCCTTTTGCCGCCTGACGCCCTGTGGGAGAAGAACCTGTCCGGGTCGCAGGCCGTGCAGAACGGGGATATGTCTATCCTTGAGTCATCGACCCCCGCCCCGTTCAAAATCTCCACGTTCATGCCGCAGAGGTCCGCCCTGTATTTCCCGTCAGACCCGCTCTTTCTGATATGGCGGGCTGCGAATCCCGGATCCCTCATTTCCGACACCGCGTCGATGAAATCCTGCCTCACTTCATAGCAGCATTCCCGGATATGGGTCCCGACGGCGGCCTTCACCGTGTCTCTGAGACAGCCGAGCTCACACATCCTCTCGACCGCAGCGCCGGCGATCCCGCCTGCGCTGCCCCGCCATCCGGCGTGGACCGCGGCCACCACGAAAGAGCCGTCAGCCTTTGTGCCGCACAGAAGGATCGGAACACAGTCGGCGGTCCTCACCACGGGCATGACTCCCTGCCGGTCGGTGACGAATCCGTCGCAGTCTTCGCCGCATTCCCTAAGGGATCCCTCTCCCCGGTTCTCCGGCCCCACCGTCCTGATCCTCACCGAATGTATCTGGTGAGCAGTAACGAGTGAGGAAGCATCCATCGTGTCTCCCGATACCGCCCTGGCGAAGATGCCGAGATTGGCAGTGACGTTCCCGTCGGTATCCCCCAGGTTCCTGGTAAGGTTCAGGGACGCGAGATGGCTTATAGTGCTCACCCCTCCCTCTCTCGAGGTGAATCCGTGGACTATGCCGTCAAATCCGTCCAGCAGCGATGATCTGTAAACTATACCGTCCCTGTAGAACATATCCCTCTTCCCTTCCGTCTGGTTCAGTACCTAGAATTTTATCACAGCTGAGAGGAAAAATACAGTTTACATTTCAAAAAAAGTATTGTATAATTGCAGAAACGGCAATGACCGGGAAGAAATGAGAGTCAGGGCTCCAAGAGAGCGCCGCGCTGGTGGGAGCGGTGCAGCCTTTTCTCAGCTGTGCGCCCGTGAGCCGGCGGGGCAATTCCCGCCCGCATGACTGCGTTAAAGGTTCTGAGTGATAAATCAGAGTGGGACCGCGGCAACGCCTCTGGCAGAGAGGCGTTTTTTGTTTTCATATATCGGGAGGTTATATTATGTCTGATATCAGGGAGATCACCGTAACACTGACGACAGCTTTCGGAAAAGCTGCCTTCCGTGAGATAAATGCGATAAAGCAGGATATAGATTCCATATGCGAGAGGGACCCTGCCGCCAGGAACAGTCTTGAGGTCGTCCTTCTGTATTCCGGGCTCCATGCCCTCATCTTCCACAGGATAGCGCACGCGCTCAACAAAAGGAACATAAAGCTGCCCGCCAGGGCCATCTCCCAGCTGGCAAAGCTCCTGACGGGGATCGAGATCCATCCCGGCGCCACCATAGGAAAAGGCCTGTTCATAGATCACGGTTCGGGAGTGGTGATCGGGGAGACCGCAGTTATAGGCAACAACTGCACCATCTACCAGGGAGTCACCCTGGGCGGCACCGGAAAGGAATCCGGCAAGCAGCGCCATCCCATAATCGGCGACAACGTCATGATCGGAGCCGGCGCCAAGATCCTGGGCGGATTCAAAGTCGGGTCCAATTCGAAGATCGCCGCGGGCGCCGTGGTCCTCCAGGACGTTCCCGAGAACTCCACCGCCGTGGGCATACCGGCCCATATCGTAAAGAGGAACGGCGTCAAGGTCAATCCCTGCGACGACCTCGACCAGGTGGACATCCCCGACCCTGTCGAGAACGAGATCTCGGCCCTCAAGGCAAGGATCGACGCCCTGGAAAAGAAACTCTCTTCGGAGGACTGACATGGACAATGCTCCCTCCGGGAAGAAGATAAGAAGGGAAAGGCTGCTCAGGTGGTCCAAGGGCATCCTGACCGCGGCCGGCGCCCTGCTCCTGTTCCTTCTGCTATCTGTTGCCGTATCGTTCCTGTACAGTTTCATCTGCCTGGCGCAGGGCATATCGGATCCGGGCGAGATCACCGGGCTGGTAAGCAAGAACGCCCTGCTGCTGAATCTCGTGGTGAACGTTTTCGTCATAATGTTCCTGTTGCTCTTCTCGCTGACCAAGCAGGGCAATCCGGTGAAGCGGCTCAGGATCTATTCCATAAACCCGGCGAAGATATTCGGTTTCATACTGTTCGGCATATGCCTCAACGTGCTGTTCTCCCTGGGTTTTTCCCTCATACCCTTTCCGGACACGTGGATCGAAGCCCAGAACGAGGCGTATGAGTCATACTATTCCAACATTTTCATGGCGGTCATAAGCGTGGGACTGGCCACCGGGGTCGCGGAGGAACTGCTTTTCAGGGCTGCGGTCATATCCCCCCTGAGATCCGCTTTCGGCAGGATCCCGGCCCTCATCATATCATCCCTGGTATTCAGCCTGTTCCACACCAGCATCATAGCAAAGATATACTCCCTTATCCTCGGGATACTGCTGGGCCTCTTCTTCCTGAGATACGACTCGGTGGTCCCTCCGATACTGATCCATGCCTCCTTCAACTGCACGAGCTTCGTGCTCGGCATCCTCGACAACGCGAAACGGGAATTCGTGATCATCATCTGCGTTATATCCGCCATAGTGATCGTCAGGATGTTCGTCTGGCTCTATGTCAGATACCCAGGCTTTTCAGATGTCCTCTTCGACAGGGGAGAACGGCTCCGGCCCGAAGACCCCGAGAAGCAGGTCATATATGACCGGATACAGGAACTGAGAGAAGGCGAAGAGGAAGTCGACAGAAAAGAACTCGAAGAGCTGAACGAACAGTGGGAGGATCTTCGGAAGAACGGAAAGAAAAGAGAAAGCATCGAGCCGGAAGACCCCCGGGATGAGAAGGACAGCCCGGCTGAGGATGTGAGTCCCCTGCAGGATATGCCGCCGGAAGATCACGGTAAGGAAACCGGCAGCCCGTCAGACGCGCCGGAGGTCCCCGGAGACGACGGCAGCAACAACAATGAAGAAGGTGAAAACGATGATAAAACTGTATAACAGCCTCACCAGGACGAAAGACGAATTCATCACCCATGAGCCCGGCAGATGCACCATGTACACCTGCGGTCCCACGGTATATCATTTCGCCCATATCGGCAATCTCCGCACCTACATGATGGAGGACGTGCTCGAAAAGGCTCTGAGATATCTGGGGCTGGACGTGAAGAGATGCATGAACATCACGGACGTGGGCCATCTCACCAGCGACGCCGACACCGGCGAGGACAAGATGCTCAAGGGAGCCAGGCGCGAACACAAGACCGTGATGCAGATCGCGGAGTACTACACGGACGCGTTCTTCAAAGACTGCGGGAAGCTTAATATCGCCATCCCAGAATACGTGGTCCCGGCCACATCCAGGATAGCGGACTTCATCGAGATGATAGAAGTGCTCATAGAAAAAGGCTATGCCTACATTGCTGAAGGAAACGTCTATTTCGACACGTCTAAGCTTGATGAGTATTACGTGTTCAACAGGCACGAGGCCGAGAACCTCGAGGTCGGCGTCAGAGAAGGCGTCGAGGAAGACACGGCCAAGAAGAACAAGACCGACTTCGTCCTGTGGTTCACCAAGTCGAAATTCGAGGACCAGGAGCTGAAATGGGACAGTCCCTGGGGCACCGGATATCCGGGATGGCACATAGAGTGCTCCGCCATATCCGTAAAGACCCTCGGCGAATATCTGGACATCCACTGCGGAGGCATCGACAACGCCTTCCCGCATCACACGAACGAGATCGCCCAGAGCGAGGCATATCTCGGCCACAAGTGGTGCCCCCAGTGGTTCCATGTGCTCCACCTGAACACTTCATCCGGGAAGATGTCAAAATCATCCGGAGAATTCCTGACCCTGTCGCTGCTTGAGGAAAAGGGATACGATCCGCTGGTCTACAGGTTCTTCTGCATGCAGTCCCATTACAGAAAATCCCTCGTATTCTCCTGGGAGGGACTGGACGGAGCGGCCGCGGCGTACGGCAAGCTGGTCGCAAGGATCGCCGCCCTGAAGCCCGGAGGCACGGCCGACGAAGAGGCCGCAGCGCCTTTGAGGTCGTCGTTCGTCTCGGCGCTTGAGAACGACCTCAACACTTCCCTTGCAGTAACGGCGCTGTACGATGTCCTGAAATCCGGAATTGACGACGCCACCAAGCTGGCCCTCATATCAGAGTTCGACAGCGTCCTTTCACTCGGGCTGATAAAGGCCGCCGAGACTGCAAGGAAAGCCGCGGAAAAGAAGGCGCAGACCGAATCATCGGCTGAATTCACCGTCACCTGCGGCAGGGAAGGCGCAGAGCCTGCCCTCATTGAGGAAGTCAAAGGTCTCCTTCTTGAAAGAGCCGAAGCCAAGAAGAACAGAGACTTCGCGAAAGCTGATGAAATACGCAGCAGGCTGACAGAAATGGGCATCTCCATAACAGACTCGAAAAACGGAGTGTCCTGGTCCTGACCATAAAAAATATGACGCCCAGAGAGTTTGAACCGCTCTCTGGGCGTTTTTCATACTTCGAGTATTTTTAGAACCTTTATAAAATTATCCGGGAGCTCCGCTTCGATCCGCAGCTCCTCCCCGCTCACCGGATGTCTGAATACCAGCACGTGGGCGTGCAGCATCTGACCCGGTATAAGGTCGGGATGATGCTTCTCGAATGCGGTCTTCCCGCCGCCGTATACCGTGTCACCCA
>CACZSC010000106.1 GCA_902783755.1 uncultured Ruminococcus sp.
ATTCAGTATGCGATTATTCAGTTACCACATAATACCATTTCTCGGACAATCTCTCGATGGTAACAGCATACGGGAAATTCGTACCAATAAGTTCCCATCCCTTCGAAGAATATACCAGTTCGGTCGCACCCGATACAGAAAGCCCCCTGCAAACCCAGAAACAGATTACCTGACCTTCTTCGTCATTTTGATACTGGAATACTTCACCGCTACCTGACAGTCTTCGATACTCATCAGGGAGAACAATATTGCCGAGATCATCCTCAGGCAACAGTTCCCCGTTTCTGATCATTTCGACAACTGCCATTCGGTCATCGTAATGAATCTTCAGATCAAGCTTTGTTCTTGCCTCACGAAACGGAAAAAACAAAACACATATCACAATTGTCGTTAGAATTGCGATGCTTGCAAAATTAATGAACTCTTTCCTTTTTGCTATTCTGATTATACTCAGAACAAGCAACGCAGCAATACTTCCAATCAGAAGTACCATTATGACTATTTCGAAAATCAAACTGAAAAATGAATCAAACCAAACATCTCTGAACCAGCAAATCGTAAAAGTCAAAACAAACAACAATGCGGACAAAATAAGCAAAATAGCTTTTTTCATTTTCGTTTCCCTAATCTGTTCTATCACAAGATAATTATGCTCTTACATTGTTTTACGAAATGCGGCCTGCTCAAACTCTTCATAAGTGAGCAGGCCCTTTTATGATATTTGTTTGCCTATTCGTCGCCCTTTCTGAACTCAAGAAGGTCCCCGGGCTGGCAGTCCAGGGCTTCACAGATCTTCAGAAGCGTGGACACCCTTATCGCCTTCGCCTTTCCCGTCTTTAGGATCGACATGTTGGCGAGCGTTATGCCTACTTTGTCGGCCAGTTCCGTGACTCCCATCTTTCTCTTGGCCAGCATAACGTCTATATTGAAAATGATCTTGTTTTCCATATGTCCCCCTTTATATAGTCAGGTCGCTTTCTTCCTGAAGGGCAGCGGCTTTTTTCACAAGGTGGGAGAGGATTGCTGCCGCTACGGTTATGGCGACCCCGAAGAACGCCACCACCATCAGGCCCAGGACGACTCCCGGATGGTTCATGTTCAGCAGCCACAACACTATGTTGCCCACGAAGAAGACTGCCGTGTCGATCGCCGCAAGGAGTGAGATCCACTTCAGGTAATTCGCGTTCTCCGAGGAAAACGATCTGTTCTTCGAGATGTTTGACGAAATCCGCCAGAGAAGGACCAGTACAGCGTAACAGGGGACACCGCAGACCCATATGAATATCAGCCAGGGCCAGTACCATCCGCTGAATTCCGGATACTTTTCTACCACGGACTGACCGAAAATCGGAATAAACAGGAAAAAGATCACGAGTCCGCACAGGCCGACTCCGATTATGACTGCTCTGAGCCAGTTGGCTAATGTTTTCTGTCCCATATATAATTACCTCCAGTATTGACATATTCATTATACATCCTTCTGCCGGCTTCCGTCAACAGTTTTTGTTGTTTTTCAATAACTTTTTATTGGAACCTCCGGAAGCCGATTTTCATGGCTGTATCTTGCATATCGGGCGGAAAAATACTATAATCTCATAGAGAAATAAGAAAAGGAGGGACCGCGCCGTGTCTAGGACAAAGACATCAGGAAAGCAGGACAAGAGAATATCCGAACGGGCATGGCGCCGGAACAGGATAACGCTTGTAGTAGGTGTGGTCTCGGTCCTCCTTTTCGTAACCGTCATCCTGGTCTCTGTGATAGCGGAAACTGCTCAGTTCAGAAGCCAGAAAGCTGCCGGCACAGCAGCTGAGAGCCGCATCCCTGTCTCCGCACAAGAGTCCTCCGAAACCGGGCCGGCAGAATCCGACACCCAGGAGTCAGACCGTACGGGAACAAATACAGCTGAGGCGGGGATCTCCACGGATGAAGGCACGGATGTTCCGCCTGACTCCGCCGACACCGAAACTCCCGATTCCGGATATGATACCGAAGAAACCGATCCCGCGGATACTGCCGAAACCATACCTCAGCCGGTCGAAATAACGGATGCGGGCCGTTGGCTCGACAGTACTGTTATGGAGCCCTATCCGTCCTGGTGCAGCGGCAGCGATGCCGAAGAGATAATCAAATATCTGGCAGGCGGCGCTCCTCTCAGATGGGACGTGATCTACAGTGACGAAGGTACCGTATCCTACGGGAAAAGATATCCGGATCTGTCATATTACTACTATGACATCAGCAATGGATCGGAACTTGCATATGACGCTGACCGCGTGAGGTACGCGGCAAGCCTTTCAAAGCTGCCGTTCATCTATTCGGTGCTGCTCGAGATAGAAGCGTACCGCAACGATCCCCACGCCGACCCCTCGCTGCAGAGCCACTATGATCTCGGAGCTGAGTGGATATACGATCCGTACACCATGTTCTCAGAGGGGTCCGGAATCATCCAGGAAGAGAAGGCAGGGTTCAGGCTTACCGTAGGAGAACTGCTGGAATACGCCGTGAAGTACAGCGACAATGTCGCGTTTGCATGGCTGCAGGGTCATTTCGGGCTCTCCTCGTATTTTGAGCTTCTCGACAGGCTCGGGATCTCGGGAGGCCACAGTGATCCATACATGGATTTCTCTGCACGTGACTGCGGCAGGGTGCTGTATTCAGTTTATCTTTACTTTGAAAACGGATCGGAACTGTCGTCCATGCTCAGGGACTGGATGGCCGACTCTGACCTGGATGTGCTGATACCGAGCCACTTCCCGGCCGGAACGGTACCCCATAAATACGGCTGGGACATTGACTCATTCCACGACATGGCGGTCATACTGGAAGAAAATCCGTATATCCTGGTAATAATGACAGATTATGAGGACGGGGACCAGGACAGGGATGCCCTGGACTATTTCTCAAAGATCACCGAACTGACAAAAACCATGCATGGCCTTTCCGAAGACTGACAGCCAAAAAACAAACCCGGGTCACTTTCATGTGAAGGTGATCCGGGTTTTTGCGTTGTCCGGGTATTATTTCAGGAATCCGAA
>CACZSC010000107.1 GCA_902783755.1 uncultured Ruminococcus sp.
CCGATCCAGTCCGGCTCCACCAGATCCGTTATTACGCTGTCTCCGGTCCCGAAAAGTGAAGAGAAGAACGCGGCGGAGCTCACAGCTCCCGGAGCCACATCCACCGAAGTGACGTCCATGCAGCCGTTTTTTGCCGCAATGATGCTTGCCCAGCCGTTCCCGCAGCCGTAGTCCAGTACCTTGCGGCAGCTCCCGAAAGACTCCGCAGCGCGGTATAGTTTCTCCGAGGGAGCCATATCCTTCCAGCTGTCGGCGCCAATGTCAGAGCTGTTTTTTCTGTCCTCTTCCGTTATATCAAGGGCTCTGCTCCAGAAATCTATTAGGATCCTGTTGTCTGTGATATCTTTCTCAGTCATTCCGTTTTCCGCCTTTTTTTGACTTATTTCTGTTCTGAAGACCGTTCAGCCTGAGTGCCTTTTCGGAAGAGTCTCGCTTATGACGGCAGCCCCGATTATGAGGGCAGCTCCTACCCACCCGGCGATCCCCATCGGTTCGCGGAGAAAGATCACCGAACACAGGACAGAGACTACCGGTTCAAGATATCCCAGGATCGCTACCGTCTGCACAGGCAAAGTCGCCATTCCGCTGAAATACAGACAGTAGGCAACGCCGGTATGGACCAGGCCGAGCATTATGACTATAAGGACCGAGCGGATATCCAGCGTGATGACACTGCCCCAGTTTCTTATGACTACGTAGGGCAGGACCGTTGCGGCTGAGACCAGCAGCTGGATCACGGATTTTTCAAGAGCGGGCATACCGCTGATCTTTCTGTTGCAAATGACTATTATGACGAAGCATGCTGCAGCCAGAAGTCCCATGATCACTCCGTGAACATTGCCTGAGGCGCTGTTCCAGAACCCGGAGACCAGAACTATTCCGGCAAAAGCGGCGATCACACAGGGGATCTTTCGTCCGTCAAGCCGTTCGTGAAGCACAAGTGGAGCGATAAGTATCACGACCGCAGGAGCTGTGTAGTTGCAGAGGCTGGCTATGGCCACGGTGGTGCCGGTATATGCTGCAAAAAGGAATATCCAGTTGAGGCCAAGGCTTATTCCTCCGATGAGCAGCCACTTCAGATTGCTTTTTACGGCATCCCTGTCGAATTTTTTTCTTTTTGCCTTAAGGTACAGGAATATGAAAAGCGAGCCGATCAGACCGCGGCACATCGCGACGATCTCACTCGGGAGATCGACATAACGAAGGAACATGCCTATTGTGCCGTACAGTACTACCGCTGCGATGTATTTGATCCGCTCCAAGGCAGGATTCACGTTCTCGCCTCCCCTTTGCTTCTAATCGAAAGCTGTGAGCTTTCTCCAGGTCTCAAATTCAGTTTCCTCTTCCGGATATGCGAAGTCTTCGCTCATGGGGCAGAAAAGTGACAGGCCATGGGATCTTTCCTCGTTCCCTGCAGTTGTGTTATATATCACGATACTGCCGAGAGCCGCCCTCGCATCCGAGATTAGAGGAGCGAGTTCGGGAAAATCTCCGCTTTCCTCGAGCCTGTCCAGCAGATCTCCGGAGTCGAAAAGTCCGGTTATGTGATACGAACGCACCATATAAACGGTTTCCCCGTCTATCTCCGTCTCTTCGAACCAGGACTCATCGTAGCCCCGGTATTCTATGTAAAAATCACGCTGGTAGTCATCCAGATAGCTGTTCTTACCGTAATACCTTACGGAACTCATAAGGTCCCTGAAACCTTTGAGGTCAGTTTCGTAATGCTCCGCCAGACCCGTTGCCAGAGCCTCGAAGGCGTTCCGTCCGAATACCCGGCGGTCACGGTGAGATCCGGCTCCTCCCCGAATCCGTAGCTTTCCCGGTTGTCCGTCACGGTGATCCCGGAAAGGGTCCTCGGGGGATCCGTATCCGGCGCTGCGGTGTCAGCGGGCACATCGACGTCCGCCGGCCTGCCGCAGGCGGAAAACATAAAGAGTACCGATATCAGCAGTATGCATGAGATCAGTCTCGTCGCATGTCTGAACATGATTCTTTGCCTTTACTTTGTATATTGGGGCTCAGAGGTCTTTTCTGAGCATTATTATCTCATCTGTTCTGTATTCCTCGGTGAAACCGTGGCCCAGGAACATCTTCACGGCGGGATTGTCTATGGCTATGTCGTCATACAGGAACTTTATCCCGGCTTCCCGGGCGGCGGAGCAGAGCATGTCCAGCGCCTGCCCTCCGTATCCTTTTCCCCTTTCGGGGGCGTGGATTATGACGTCTGCCAGATGTATCCCGCGGTCCGGATCGTAATGGTAGGCGATCTCCCCGACGAAGCTGCCTTCTCCGTCGGTGACATAGCGGTAATACCGCTTTCCGCCGCTTGAGAGGACCCAGTGGTCATACCACTCCGTCCAGTCCTCCTCCGGGAATGGGACAGTCCCGCCCCATGCATCATTGTATGACATTGTGTCGGGATCTGAAAGCATCTCTTTTCGGAACCACAGATCCCCTGGCTCCGGTCTGTACAGGCCCGTCATCTTTTTTTCTCCTTTACCGCTTCACCGGCCTGGGCCAGCTTTTCCTCGATGCCGTCCGTGAGCCCTCTGGTATAGGCCCTTACCAGCCCGTCTGTCGGCAGGGAATACCTTTCCGAGATCAGCTTAAGTATGTCATAGGGGATGCTCAGGTCATTGGCCTCTCCGTGGATCCCGTTGTAGCGGCCCAGCCCGAACACCTCTATCTTTATCTCTACGGGCTCCATGCTGCCGTTCCAGTCCGAAAGGATCCTCCTCTGCCGTCTCTCCGACAGCGTGTTGTATATCTTCCTTATGGCGAAGGCCACGAGCCAGGCAAAGGCCAGGACTATGGGCAGGGTCACGTATGGCGGCACATAGGTCACCAGATAGTACATGTCCTCCCAGCCCCCGTTGGCCTTCCCGAGAAAGACCACCATCACAAGGTACAGGATCACGTAGATGAAAAAGGGGATAAGGCATATGAATGTCTCCTTAATGGTGTACCGGTATCCGGATTCCACCAGGAAGAAGGACACCAGCACCGCCAGGGGGCAGATC
The DNA here is from genome assembly GCA_902783755.1 of uncultured Ruminococcus sp. Classification (GTDB taxonomy): domain Bacteria; phylum Bacillota; class Clostridia; order Oscillospirales; family CAG-272; genus UMGS1696. The sequence goes on from CACZSC010000107.1 coordinate 3,024, forward strand.
ACGTGAAGGAAGAGATTGGCTCCGCCGACGGCGAATTCCTGATTAAGGGGAAGGATGAAGATCATCACGAACAGAAACGTTATGGTGGTGCCTATGGTGCTCATGTAATGGAACATGGCGAGCCATTTCGGGTATACGAACCTCTTTTTCCTGATGCCGTTCACGGCGTAGGGGATGATGAATGCGGCCGCCAGGGCCGTGAGCATGTTCGACAGTGTGGTAAAGTACCTGAAGATGTCAGAGACCTCCCATTCCATGTCCTTGTAGTGGACGATGTTCATGCCTGTGGCGAACAGGCAGCATCCGAAGGTCACGGCGCAGGCGATGATGGCTATGACGCTCCTGCGTTTCTGCAGGTCTATGAGGTACTGCCTCGCTTTCTTATTCTTCGACATCTGCTTTCCCGCCTTTCCGGTCTTTTGTGAGGAGTGGGAGATCCACCGTCCGTATGAGAGGGCGAATCCCGCTATGCATATGAGCAGGCAGACATACCATGCCGGCCTGTCCCCGCTCCTGTTATTTCTTCCTGCCGGCCTTCTTTCCCAGTACTTTGCTGTACGGCATCATCATGCCCTCGCTCATCCTGTTCCCCAGCTTTCTGCTGAGTTTTTTGCTGCGCATCATGCCGCCCACAAGGTACATGGCCATCATGGTGCCACGTCTTTTCTGCGGGAAGTCGTAAAATCCGTGCTTTTTGTAGAACCTGTGGTCCTCTCTCATGAGACCCTGCATCTGCCAGATGAGGTCCCTGAATATCTTGAGCCCTCCGACGCCGTAGAAGTTCTTCGGGGGCTGATAGTCCTCCGATATGTCATAGCGCAGAGTTTCCGCCAGCTGTCTTATCTCTCCTGCCGGATCCCTCTGGTTGGTGGCGATCCCGGCCAGGGTGTTGCCGCCCACCTGGGCTCTCGATTCCATGAGCACCCGGAGATTTTCCTCGCTGTCGAGTGGGCCGTCCACGAGATATGCCACGGGCCTTCCCATGGTGACCGTCCTGTGCCCGTTGCAGAACTGGCGGTCGTCGAAGATCTTGAAGCGGTATCCCATGCTGTGATCTTTTATTGTATATGCGTATACCAGACCGTCAGCGGTCTGGATGTGCTCTCTCAGGTAGGAATCGAATCCGTCCTTATACACGCATTTCCCGTCGGATGCGCAGCGGAAGCATCCGAGACAGCCTCCCGCGAAGGGGAAATCCTCAATGTTTATGATCTCTGCCTCGCAGGGAAGGATGTTCTTCAGATATCCGCACATGTCCTCGAGCAGGTGATCCTCCGAATGGGAATAATCAGCCACTATGATGATTTTGCCGGGGGCAGTTATACCGGCCTTTTCCGGGGCAGATCCGACCGGGACGGGAGTGAACGCGCCCGCAGGCGCCGGGTCCGGCTCGCTGAATCCCTTCTCCATGTTCCAGAGCACGTATCTGAAGAAATCAAGCGCTTCCTTCTGCCCCTGTTCCCGGAGAAGATCCTCCATGTCGGCCGAGAGGCCCCGTATGTACTTCATCTTCATATCGGCGCAGTTGTCGCTGATGTAACGGTGAGCCGTTATGTCGTAGAAGTGCTTGGACGTGGTGACCTGGGTGGCGTACCTGCCGCTGAAGTCGATGCCGCACTCTTTCATAAGCTCTATGAAACGGTGCAGCTGGGAAGGCGCAAGGAAAGTGTATATGGGATAACAGAACACGATGAGGTCGGCTGACCGGAGGACCGGCATCCAGGAATCCGGATCCTTTTCCATCTTTTTTATCTGCTGCCCCACGTTGAGGATCTCATAGCTGTGTTCCGGAAAGTGCTTTTCGATGTACAGCATGGTGCAGAGGGTTATGCTGTCTTTCCCCGCGGGGGATCCGTTCAGAATGACTATGTTCATTGTTAAATCCTTAAAAATGTATTTATGCGGTACGGTGCCGGAAGATCATTCCGCTCCGCCCGCTTTTCTGTCCAGAAGGTCGTATACCGCTTTATATGTCTCCCCGGAAAACCGGTGCTCCGGCATCCAGAACGCGAAAAGTTTCCTGAGGCCTTCCGTATCGCCGCAGATCCGCTTCGCCTGCTCACAGGCAAAGACGTTCGCGTCGACTTCATGGGGCTGGCCGAGATAGAGATCCTTCAGGTACTCTCCCGTCCCGTCCAGCCTGAACTCAGGATACTCTCCGCCTTTTCTGACGTAACAGGTTCCGTCATACATTATGATGTACCCGGAGCTTCGCCTTATCTCTTCGCTGAACTCCCCGGGACGGAGATACTGAGACGCGTGCCTAAGTTCATGATACAGAAAAAATGCTTTTTCATAGTCAGGGGATCCTGACAGCAGCTGCCTGTTCATATATACGGTCTTTGTTTCCGGATCGAAGGTGCCGTTGGCATACTCATATCCCGGAGGCATGTCGAAGGAAAGTATCAGGTCAAGTCCGTGTTTCCGGCAGTATGAACCGAAATGCAGTTCGTAGCTGAAGTTCGTATTCTCATTACTGCTTTTCATCGGTCCTGCTCCGGGCTCCAGACGAACAGTCCCGCCGCGGCCGACAGCGGACGTATCAGATCCATCATGCTGAGATCCGGGTCATAGACGGTCATATACGTGTCATCGGGCTCGATGTCTATCATGACACGCCGCGACTCGAACACCGCCCTGAGGAAAAAGTTTCCCGAAAGGCCTTCCAGTCTTTCCGCGAACTGTTCCGGGTCCGGATCGTTATCCCAGCTCTCACAGTTGTCAAAGGAGACTTTCATGTCGTAATAGCAGTTGAGCTTCAGAAGGATCTCAGCGAATCCGCG
>CACZSC010000108.1 GCA_902783755.1 uncultured Ruminococcus sp.
CTCTTTCGCCCATGACGAGGGCTCGTCCGCGTTCACCATGACTGTCATTCCGAGAAGCATGGTCACGCAGAGGATGAGGGAAAGGATTTTCTTCATGATATTTATCCTCCGTATGTTATTTGACTTTTCTGACGGTACCTTCCCTGATACCGGATTCGTTGAAAGCATCGACTCTTACATAGTATTCCCGGCCTTTTATGAGGGCGCCGACTCTCTGTTCCCCCGCTCTGAACACCATATAGCTGTGATAGAGCTTTTCCGGGGAGGACCCGAACAGGATGTTGTATCCGAGAGTGTCGTCCTGCTCTTTTATGTCGACCGTCATGTCGACGGCGCTTATCCTTTCGGCCTCATATTCCGGAACTCCGGGCACCGGACCGTCACCGAGGCCGAATACCCGCAGCCCCGATACGCACGGGAGCTGGCCGTAGGGCACCTTCATGCCGCCTATCCTTATATATCTCGCCAGGAACCCCTCTTCCCTCACCACAAGATCGTGGCTGAGGTCGGTCACGGCATCTGTCCTGTCCTCGATAACGAACCAGTCCGCGCCGTTCCTGCTGCCTTCCAGCTTCCACTGAGTCTCGTATACTTTTTCGTCTATATACCTGGCATAGAGGTCGGGACCGAGATCCACCGGGCTCTTTATCCGCAGTTTCGGATCGGCAAAGTTCACCTGAACAGCGTGTACCGTGAACACCCGGCCGAGATCAACCGAAAGCCACTCTGACCGGGGATCCCCGGAAGCCACCTCCGCCGGGCTCCACCATTCCCTTATGTTTTCGGATATCCCCTTCTCCGGCCCGCATCCTTCAAGATATGACGATGCTTCCGCCTTCTTGTGGACCGACAGGAGCATCCATTCGGGATCTCTCCACGGATCCTGCCGGAGACCGCTGACCGCCACGGGCCAGTCGCCGTACCTCTGATTGCAGAACAGTTCCCCGTCCGCGTCGAATCCCGCGGGCCAGATGCCCACCCTTCTCTCGAAAGCGTGCTGCACCGATATGACCGTCGTCGCCGCATGCCACCAGTTCCCCTGCCTGTCCTGCATGGTGGAACCGTGACCGGCGCCTGGCATGAATCCCCCGGGCTTGTACGAATAGGGGTTGTTTCCCGCCAGTCTGAAGGGGCCGAGCGGGCTTTCGCTCACGTAGACCCCGTCGCTGTATGTGTTGAACTGGGTCCCCGGAGCCGAGTACTGGAGGTAGTACTTTCCGCAGTGCTTGTCCATCCAGACCCCTTCGATGAAGGGACGGGTGTCAAGTACCAGCTGGATCATCTCCTGCTCCGGTCCGGTAAAACTCCCCATCGGGTCTTCCTCCGTCCGGGCCAGTTCAAGGAACCGTCCGTAGACCTCCTCAGCCTCCTCCGGCATGACCCGGCCGTCGTCCCCCATCCTTTCCCAGCCTATCTCGAAGGGCCGGCCGTATACCAGGCCCTTCTTTTCGCACACGGGCACCAGGGTCACGGGATCCAGCTCCACTCCCCAGATCGGCTCATCGGGCGAGCTGCCCCAGTAGAAGTATACCCTCCCGTCATCGTCAAAGAACAGGTTCGGGTCCCAGAACGGAAAGCTCCCCGGTATCTTCTCCCAGGGCCCGTTCAGTATGTCCCGGGTCCTCCATCTGTCGCACACTCCCCAGCCCGCCGAGGCGCAGTAGTATGCCCATTCCCCCCTGACCCTCACGTCAGGAGCGTAACTGTACAGGGGAAGCTCGTCCGGAAGCCTGTGGTTCTCCCAGTTCACAAGGTCATCGCTGACCCACACGCCCAGGGTCATGGAAGCGAAGATATAGTACCTGCCCTTGAAGTATATCATGGAAGGATCCGCCGCCTCGCGGCATATCTTCAGTTCTCCCGGCACGTCAGCGCTGTTCTGGAACTGATACCGGTAATTGACTCTTACCGGATTGCATATGTACTACATTCTTCCCTCCGGACGTTCGGTTTTCTTCATTATATCATTATTTCCCGATATTTGCATCTGCTTTTTTCGTTTCGGTGCGTCGCATGCCGGATCCGGCGCGGTTTTCCGCAAAGGTCAAAAAAGGTCAAAATATTTTGAAAAAACCTGAAACAGGGTATGTAACGGGCTCTAACTGCCTGTAAACAGGTTTTCGGACAAGAAATTTGACTTTCTTTGACTTTGACCTTTCCTGACTTTTGATGTATAATGTGGGCACAAAATGAAAAGCGGGGTGATGATAGTGATACTGTCAGACCACATAGCTCAGCTCATCGAGACGATGCTTGAGGAAGGCGGAGGATCCGCCGAAGTCAAGCGGAACGACCTCGCCGCCAGGCTGGGGTGCGTACCCAGTCAGATAAACTACGTCATAACATCGAGGTTCACTCCCGAACGGGGGTATGTGACCGAGAGCCGGCGCGGGGGCGGCGGATATATAAGGATCGTAAGGGTCCCGATGACTAAGAGCGAATACCTGATGCACTTTTTCCAGTCTGTCGGAGACTCTCTCACCGAAGCCGACATGAAAGCCTACCTGACGAACCTCAGTGATTCGGGCATCCTGTCGGACAGGGAGTGCAGGATAGCCGCGCAGACCATGTCCAATTCGGCGCTTGACAAGTGCCCTGCCGATGCCCGGGACGGGATCCGGGCCGACATAATGCGCCACATTCTGGCGCTCCTGATGATGTAAAATCTACAACTGATATACGGAGGATAAGATCATGCTTTGCGAAAAATGCAAGAAGAATGAAGCCACATTCTACTATCATGAAAATGTAAACGGCAACCAGAAGAACTACAGGCTCTGCGCGGACTGCGCGAAAGAACTTGAAAAGAGCGGTGAGCTGAAGGCCTGGGACAAGGTCCCGGAGGATCCCTTCGAAGGATTCGGGAAACTCTTCACGAACCCGTTCAAACAGATGGACAAACTGTTCTCCGGTCTGTTTGGTGCGCCGGCTCTCACGGGAGGCATCAGCCAGACGAAAGGCCAGAAGCAGTGCTCCTGCGGCATGACCCTGAGGGATCTCCTCGATGAGGGCATGGCCGGATGCCCCGACTGCTACAGCACGTTCGAAGAGGAGCTCGAGCCCACGGTCAGAAGGATCCACGGCAAATCCGCGCACGAGGGAAGGATCCCGACGAAATTCCGCGGCAAGATGGATACGAAGAAAAAGATCGAGCAGCTGGAGAAGGAAAGGTCGGAAGCCGTGCGCCTCGAAAACTACGAGCGCGCAGCGGAGATCAGGGACCAGCTGAATGAACTGAGAAAGAATCTCGAGGAAGGAGCATGACCATGTGGTACGAAGCAAAAGGCAAAGACAGCGACGTCGCCATCAGCACGAGGGTAAGGATAGCCAGGAACCTGGCCGGATACCCCTTCGGCGACAGACTCGATGACGAAAAGAAAAAAGAGATCATAAAGAAAGTCGACGCGGCATTCCCGGAAGGCGAATGGAAATACACCGACATGGCTTCCCTTTCGGAGCCCGCAAGACAGAGCCTTGCGGACCGGCATCTCATAAGCCGCGAGTTCGCGGACTGGCCGGAAGGCACCCAGCTCATACAGAACAAAGATGAAGACGTTAACATAATGGTGCTGGAAGAGGATCACGTGAGGATCCAGTCCATCGTGCCCGGATTCGACATCAGGTCGGCCCTCGACAAGGCCCTCGGCGCCGAGTCGAAGCTTGACGAAAGCTGCGACATAGCCTACAGCGAGAGATACGGATACATCACCCACTGCCCCACCAATCTTGGCACGGGCATCAGGATCTCTGTAATGCTCCACCTTCCCGCATACACGAGGACGGGAGGAGTCAAGGCTCTGGCGCTTCAGCTGGCCAAACTGGGGCTCACCATCAGGGGAGCCGACGGAGAAGGATCCGATGCGTCCGGAAACCTTTACCAGATCTCGAACCAGGTGACGCTGGGCGTCACTGAGGACGAACTGGTGGAAAGACTGTCCAACGTGATCGGCAAGATCATTGCCGAGGAACGCTCTCTCCACGAAAAAGCGGGAGAACAGTTCACGGCAGATCTCAGGGAACAGGCAAGAAGGAATTTCGGCATCCTCATGTACAGCGAAAGGATCTCGAGCAGCGAGATCACGGACATGTACTCCACACTGAGGCTCGCCGCCTCCTCCGGCCTGATCAAACTGCCACAGGAAAAACTGGACGAACTGCTCATCCGTTCGATGCCGCACACTGTTGAAGCAGAGCACGAGGGCGTGAACACGCCCGAAGCAAGAGACCGCGCAAGAGCGGGGCTCGCAAGAGAAATACTCGGGGGATCAGACATCTGATCCCTTCCTCTTGATATGACGTATACGTAAAGGAACGGAGGTGTTTTTTATGAACATCGGATTCACGCAGAAAGCTCAGAACGCACTGAATGAGGCCATCCGCCTCGCTTCCTCCTTCGGACATGACTGTGTGGGGAGCGAGCATCTTCTCCTGGGTCTGCTGTCCCAGGGGGACGGTATCCTTCAGAAAGTGCTTTCGGAAAAAGATATAGAATTTGACAACACCAGGGAAATGCTCCTGAACTCTGAGCCTCAGGGCTCCGCCACTTCCCTTTCCGCCTCGGACATCACTCCGAGGACGAAAAGGATAATCGAGAACGCTGCAAGGATCGCGATGTCCCTGGGCAACGGTTACATCGGCTGTGAGCATCTCATGCTTGCGCTGTGCCAGGAGCAGGACTCCGTGGCGGCGGGCATCCTCGATGCCATGGGCACATCTGTCTCCGAGATCCAGAAGGATCTGGCCGGGGCGATGGGAGCTGAAATGTCGGGCACGCAGGAAGACCGGCAGGGCCCGGGCATGAACTTCGGCATGAGCCAGACGCAGCAGGGAGGCAAAAAGAACCACGACCCGGATCTGAAGAACTCCCCGAATCTGGCGCAGTACGGCAGAAACCTCTGCAGACTGGCGAAGGAAGGAAAGATCGACCCCATAATCGGACGTGAAAACGAGACGAACCGTGTCATCCAGATCCTTTCCAGACGGACCAAGAACAACCCGTGCCTCATAGGCGAACCGGGAGTCGGCAAGACAGCCGTTGTCGAGGGACTCGCCCAGAGGATAGTGGAAGGCATCGTACCCGATACTCTCCGGGACAAGATCATCGTCACCCTTGACATCTCGGCCATGATCGCCGGGTCAAAGTACAGGGGCGAATTCGAGGAAAGGATGAAGAACGTGATGCAGGAAGTGATGAACGACCACCGCATCATACTGTTCATCGACGAGATACACACCATCATCGGTGCCGGCGGAGCCGAAGGCGCCGTCGATGCCGCGAACATAATCAAGCCGGCGCTCGCAAGGGGCGAGATGCAGGTCATCGGCGCCACCACGATAGACGAGTACAGAAAACACATAGAAAAGGACGCGGCCCTTGAGAGAAGGTTCCAGTCCGTGATGGTGGGCGAGCCCACTTCCGAAGAGGCCGAGCAGATACTTTTCGGGCTCCGCGACAAATACGAGGCGCACCACAAGGTCAAGATCACGGACGATGCAATCAGGGCTGCCGTGAGCCTCTCCGTAAGGTATATAAACGACAGGTTCCTGCCTGACAAGGCCATAGACCTGGTGGACGAAGCCGCAAGCAAGAGAAGGATCAATTCCTTCACGCCTTCTGACGACGTAAGGGAACTCGAGGCGAAACTCAAGTCAGTCAACGCAGAAAAGGAAGAAGCCATCAAGAGCGAGGACTATGAGGGCGCTGCCAAGCTCCGCGACACGATAAAGGAGCTCACGGACAGGCTGACCAGGATGAGAGCCGCGGAAAGGGAGTCCGCCGACAAGTCCTCCATCGTCATAACCGAGGACGACATCGCGGACATAGTCACCAGCTGGACCGGGATCCCCGTAAAGAAACTGCAGGAAGAGGAAGGCGAACGCCTTCTGAATCTCGACAGGATCCTGAAGGAGCGCGTGATCGGTCAGGACGCAGCCGTGGAAGCTGTGGCACGGGCCATCAAGCGCGGCAGGATGGGTCTGAAGGACCCGAAGAGACCCATCGGATCGTTCATCTTCCTGGGGCCCACCGGCGTGGGAAAGACGGAGCTGTCGAAAGTACTGGCCGACGTGATGTTCGGCGACCAGAACGCCATGATCAGGATAGATATGTCCGAGTATATGGAGAAATTCTCGGTATCGAGGATGATCGGTTCTCCTCCGGGATACGTGGGATACGACGAGGGCGGCCAGCTGACCGAGCAGATAAGGAGAAAACCGTATTCGGTCGTGCTGTTCGATGAGATAGAGAAGGCCCATCCGGATGTCTTCAACATCCTGCTCCAGATCCTTGAAGACGGTGTGCTGACAGACGGTCAGGGAAGAAAGGTGGACTTCAAGAACACCATCATAATAATGACTTCAAACGTGGGAGCCGCAAGCATCACTGAACCGAAGAAACTCGGATTCTCGGACAGCGCAAAAGCCGGATCCGAAGAGGAAAAGACCCGCGCCGCGGTGATGGACGCGCTCAAGCACACCTTCCGTCCGGAGTTCCTCAACAGGGTCGATGAGACCATCGTATTCAACAAACTCACCGACGAGAACATACGCGACATCGCCCGCATCATGCTGAAGGATGTGGAGAAGAGGATAAACTCCCTCAATATTTCCATCGACTTCTCCGATGACGTCGTGGCGTCGCTGGCGAAAGAGGGCTTCGATCCGGTGTACGGCGCAAGGCCTCTGAGGCGTGCGATCGTGAGGAAGATAGAAGATTCCTTCTCCGAGGCGATGCTCAAAGGCGAAGTCAGGGAGGGAGACCGCGTCAGGGCCGTGCTTCATGACGACGGCACCATCGGATACGAGCCCGCAGGCGGGGATACGGACAGCGGAACAGCTGCGCCGGCCGCGGAAGAAGCATCCGGAGACGCAAAACCGGAGTGACCTGAATAACAACATGTATTCAAAAAGCACAGTATGGCAAAAACCGTACTGTGCTTTTTCAGTGCCCGGCACTGACCTCTTTGTGATACGCTATCGGGAAGATACGCCGACATGGGGCTGATACATGACCTCTCATCCCCGCAGGCACGACCGTATTGCCTATATGCCAATATTTTGGTATAATCTCTTCATACCAGAAAAGAAACGAGATTAAGACCGATGATTAGAGAAGCAATACTCTGCAAATACGGCGAAGTCGTCCTCAAGGGAACGAACCGGGGACACTTCGAATCCCAGCTGCTGAGGGAAGTCAGAAGGCGTGTGGAGCTCGTGGGCAACTACGGTGTCCGCAACAACCAGAGCACCATATATGTTACGCCGATAGACTCCGAGGCGGTACGCAACCTGGACATGATGTACGATCAGCTCAGCAAGGTCTTCGGCTTTGCCGGCATATGCCGCGCAGCCATAGCCGAAAAGAATATGGACGAGATCAGGAAGACCGCGCGGGAATACCTGCCGGGAGTGATGCTGAAGTACAAGTCCTTCAAGTGCGAGGCCAAAAGAAGCGACAAGTCCTTCCCTCTCTCCTCCCCTGAGATATCAGTGGATATAGGCGGGGAGATACTTGACGCCATCCCGCGCCTGCATGTGGACCTCAACAATCCTGACGTGATAGTCAGGATCGAGATCAGAGATGACTATGCGTATATCCACGCCGGACAGGACAGAGGCGCCGGAGGCATGCCCACCGGATCCGCGGGCAAAGGTCTACTGCTCCTTTCAGGCGGCATAGACTCGCCGGTCGCGGCATATATGATGATGAAGAGAGGGATGGAGGTGGACTGCGTCCATTTCGACTCCTTCCCGTATACCAGTGAGGCTGCGCGGGACAAAGTCCTGGAACTGGCAAGGAAGCTATGCGAGTACTCGGGAAAGATAAAGGTACACATGATATCGCTCACACACATACAGGAAGAGATCCGTGACAGGTGCGAAGAGGACTATTCCACCCTTCTCCTCAGAAGATTCATGATGAAGCTAGCGACAAAGGTCGCCGGCGAACAGAACTGTCATGTGCTCGTGACAGGCGAATCCCTCGGCCAGGTCGCCTCCCAGACCCTTCAGGCACTCTGCGTGACCGACGACGCCGCCGGGGTGCCGGTCTTCCGTCCGCTCATAGGGATGGACAAGGAGGAGATAATACGGGTGTCGAGGAAGATCGACACTTTCGACACGTCGATCCTCCCGTACGACGACTGCTGCACGGTATTCACCCCGCGGCATCCGAAGACACAGCCTGAGCTTGACAAGGTCATCGCCCAGGAGAACATACTTGATGTGGAGCCTCTGATCGAGGAGGCATGGAAGACAAGAAACACAGTTGTAATAAATCAGGAAGTCTGAGCCATGACATCGATTAGTAATTGCAGAATCTGCCCGAGAAAATGCGGAGCCGACAGGACCGCCGGACGGGGCAGATGCGGAGCCGGTGCGCTCCCTGAAGTCTCGCACGTTATGATACACCACTGGGAAGAACCGTGCATAAGCGGGGATCCAAAGTCTGAAAGAGGATCCGGAGCGGTCTTTTTCACCCACTGCCCTCTCGGCTGCGTCTTCTGCCAGAACGGAAAGATCAGCAGACCGGGCAGCCGCGGAGAGGAAAAGACACCCGAGGAACTGTCAGCCGTTTTCCTTGAGCTTCAGGACAAGGGCGCATACAACATAAACCTGGTATCTCCGACCCAGTACACACCGTGGCTGACAGAAGCCGTCGGCCTGGCCAGGCAGAATGGCCTGACTATCCCGGTCGTATGGAATACCGGAGGATACGAAACTCCGGAAACCATCGCCTCCCTTTCAGGGACCGTAGACATATTCCTGACTGACTTCAAGTACTGTTCACCCTACATATCGGGAAAGTATTCTTCCGCTCCCGAGTACATGTCCGCGGCGAGGGACTCGCTGAAGGAGATGTACAGGATAACCGGCCCGTATGTGATGGAAAAGACCGACGGCATAAGCATGATGAAAAGCGGGGTCATAATCCGCCATCTCGTCATACCGTCTCACCGCAGGGATTCTGAAGCGGTCCTCGATGTCATCAAAGATACCGTTCCGCCGGAATCCGTGGTGCTTTCGCTCATGGCGCAGTACACGCCTGATTTCCTGCCGGCTCCGAAACGGAGGACCGGACCTGATCCCCGCGATGACATCTACAGAAAGATACGCCGCAGGATTACGACATTCGAATATGAGTCCGTCCGTGAGAAAGCGGCGGAATGCGGTTTTTCCGGGTATGCCCAGGACAGATCCTCCGCGACGAAGAACTTCACCCCCGATTTTTAAGGAGGTAAAATCATGGATATCATCCAGGCCATCGAAAACAGGCACTCCGTCAGAAGCTACACGGGCGAGCCGATCCCGGACGAAAAAGCCGGGATGCTCCTGTCAGTCATAGACCAGTGCAACCGTGCCGGGAACCTGAGGTTCCAGCTCGTCAGAAACGAGCCGAAGGCTTTCTCGTCCCCCCTCGCAAGGTACGGGAAATTCTCCGGGGTCATGGACTATATTGCCGTAGTCGGTCCGAAGTCGGCAGATCTTGAGGAAAAGTGCGGGTATTACGGGGAGAAGTTAGTCCTTGAGGCACAGATGATCGGGCTCAACACCTGCTGGGTGGGACTGACGTACCGGAAGATACCCGGAACCATCACCGTCGGCAGGGGCGAGAAACTGCTCGGAGTCATTTCAGTCGGCTACGGCAGGACCCAGGGGGTGCCGAGGAGGTCGAAGAGCATATCCGACATATGCAGCATCACAGGCAACGAACCGGAATGGTTCATCAGGGGGCTTCATGCAGTCCTTCTGGCTCCGACCGCTGTAAATCAGCAGAAGTTCAGGTTCTCATACAAAGACGGCCGTGTGAGGGCGGAATCGGGCTCAGGCTTCTATACCAGGACAGACCTCGGGATCGCAAAATATCATTTCGAAACAGCCTCCGGCAAGGGACCGGAAATATGGGAATAACGGAGGGAAGACAGATGTTCAAAGCAAAGAAAAAAGAGTCCGCCGCAAAAAGACTCATACGTTCGGCTCTGCTGCTCATCCTGCTGGCCGTGATAGTCGTTCTCGGATACCTGTGGCTTGCGCCTGCATTCGAGGCGCAGAATGTCAGGAAGAACGCCCATGCCGATGAATCCGGGACCTGGATGAGCCGGATCCCCGACGAAACTCCGATCAATGAGATAACCATCCCCGGGACACACGACTCGGCATCCGAATATGCGATGCTGTCTTACTTCACCAAATGCCAGGCTTCCTCCATAAAGACACAGCTTGAGGACGGGTTCAGATTCCTCGACATAAGGCTTGGGAACGAAGATGACGGCAGAGTATCTCTCTGGCACGGATTCTGCAGGTGCAGAAAAGGGTTCTTCCCCTGGGATCAGACCATTTATCTCGAAGACGTGCTCAGCGACTGTTACGGATTCCTTGAGAGCAATCCTTCCGAGACCGTTGTTTTCTGCGTCAAGCACGAGCACGGGAACGATCTTGAGCAGATGCAGAAAGTGCTTCATGAGCAGATAGGACAGAAGCCGGAAATGTGGTATCTGTCAGACTCCATTCCGACGCTCGGCGAATGCAGGGGAAAGATCGTCCTGCTCAGAAGATATGAAGACAAGCTCAATCTGGGAGGATCCTCCGGGATCGATGTGGCCTGGACTGACCAGGGCGGGGGAAGAGCCGAGATGCTCGATGCCGTCATAGAGGAAAAACCCGGTTTCAGCCTCATCGTCCAGGACAGATACAAGTACGGGGCGGAAGAAAAATGGACTGCCTTCACAAGCGGTCTTGAGAAGACAGACGGCGGAAATGATACAGTGCTCTCGATCCACTATCTGAGCACCAACGGAGTCGAGAAATTCGGGCATCCGTATTCACACGCAAAAAAGCTCAATGAAAGTATCCTGTCGTATGATTCCTCGAAATTCGCTTCCCGCTGGATCATACTGGACTTTTCGGATTCCGAACTGGCGTATACGATATATTCAGTCAACTTCCGGTAGTATTCCCAAAATACGATCATTCAGAACAATGCCGCAGGACAATTCCGGTCCGGCGGCATTTTTGATTCCCGGGTGAGGCAGTGTGAATCGGCAAAAAAGAAAACAGCCGTTCCGGCTGTCGTCTCCTTCGGGCTCCGCCGCCCGTCACCTGGATGTGACTATGATCGCCTTTCCCCTGACCGATACGTACGCCTTTTCCCCCTCGACTTCATTGCTCACCGCGTACGGATCGTTCCTGGAAAGCTCGTGGTTCCGCAGGGGATATCTGCATCCCTCCGCGGTCACTGTGCACCTGTCCACCGAGAAGACCGAGAAGTAGCCTCCGCCACCTTCTATCTCCACCGTCTCGTCCTCTGCGAACCTGACGGTGTTGCTGCCGTCGCAGATCACGGCCCTTATGCCCTGATCCCTAAGGTGCTCGAGGAAAAACACGTTGGAAATAGTGTGATCCACCCGTCCGCCGGTACCTCCGATGATCGTGATATCCCTGCACCCGAGATCAGCTGCGCGCCCGCATGCGAACATGGTGTCAGTCACGTCCTTCTCGCATGGTAGGGCGATGATCTCAGCGCCTTTTTCCTCTTTTCCCTTTCCGGGGATCCTGCCGAGAGAATCGAAGTCACCTACTATAATGCCGGGACGTATCCCGAGCCTTTTGGCCGTTCTCAGCCCTGAGTCAGCGGCTATAATGCAGCAATAACCTTCCGGACTCAGCCATCCGAGCCCCTTTGTGTTGCAGAATCCCCCGGTTATGACAAGAGCCTTCTTTACATCTGTTTTCTCTTCCATTCGGGAACGCTCCTTTGTTCCTCCAGTATCTTCACGTAACTGGCATGGCGGGATCCTGCTATGCCGCCCTGCGACAGTTTTTCAAGTATCGCGCACCCTTCCTCTTTGGTATGGGTGCATTTTCTGTACCTGCACTGTCCTATGAGATCCGCGAACTCCCTGAAGCTTCCCGGCAGTTCATCCGTCGGAATAAAGTTGAACCTTGTGAAATCCAGCAGCGAAAATCCCGGAGTGTCAGCAAGCCAGAAACTTCCGTTCCCGGTCTCCGTACGGTACAGCTCCACATGGCGCGTAGTATGGCGCCCGCGTTCCGTCTTTCTGCTCACAGAACCCGTCGCAAGCTCGAGTTCCGGGAACAGATATGTCATAAGCGTCGATTTCCCTGCTCCCGAAGCCCCGGCAAAGGCCCCGCTCACGTATCCCTTTTCCTGCTGTTTTTCCGTTATCTCCCTGAGAAATCCCGCAAGTTCATCCATTCCGTACCCCGACCCGGCACTCACAAGGAACACCCTGTAGCCGGCAAGTGAGTAGACATCCGCGATCTTCCGGGCTCCGTCCATATCCAGATCCGCCTTGTTGACCACTATCACGGTCTCTATCCCGCAATCCTCCGCTATGACCGTCAGTTTGTCAACTGTCAGCAGGTCGGGTTCGGGCGAAGCCGTGGGTATGACTGCGAAAAGATAGTCAAGGTTTGCAAGCGGCGGACGGATCATGGAGTTTTTCCTTCCGGATATCTCCGATATCACCCAGTCCACCCTTACGTCGCCTTTTTTCCCCCGGCGCTTCCTTCCGGTGCTGTCCGGGGCACCGGTATCTTCAGGCACCTCAAGGGCCTCGTTCATCTCTCCGGCAGGGCTCAGCGTTACAACATCGCCCACCAGAGGTGAAATGTTCTGAATGCGGAATGAGCCTCTTGCTCTCGCAAGAAGCTCCGTTTCTCCGTCATATCTATCATCGAATACGGGCCTGACGGCATACAGGCCGCCCACGCCCCGGGATATGATCCCTCTGATCAAAGAATCTGCCAATCCGCACCTCAGTTATCGTCGAACCAGTCTTCTGTTTCCTGTTTGCCGCCGGATCCTTCTGTTTCCGATCCCGATTCCGATCCTGAACCTGTTCCGGAATCCGAACCGGACTTTGAATCTCCGTTTTTCTCTTCAGCGGTTTCCACCGGCTTCATATCTTCAGCAGTCGGCTTCGTCGTTCCGTTCCCGGAATAGGACGGGCCTCCCGAAATGGTAAAGTCAACTCTGCTGTAGACAGGAACTGCCGCCCAGGGAGAAACGCTCTGGGTGACCATGGTCCCGACCGGCCTCTCGCTCTTGACGTAGAGCACCGTCCCGGGCTCAAGCTTGCTCTCCATGAGTTTCAGCAGGATCTGTGCCTCGTTCATACCGTTGAAATCAGGAACATACGTTTTTTCCAGCTCGGCGCCCTTGCTCACGTAAAGAATGATCGTGTCGTTCTCTCTGAGCTGGGCACCTGCCTCCGGATCGGTCCGGATCACGTAACCGATATCGAGCACATCGTTCTCCTCGTACTCGACCTTGACTTTTAGCCCCAGTCTCCTGAGTTCACTCTCAGCGTTCCTGTAGTCCATGACCGTGTAGTCGTCGATGGGTATCATCCTCTCGCCCAGACTGACTTCCAGCTGTATGGTGCATTTCTGCTTTCCGGGAAGCACCTTTCTGGTCTCGTCTGCCGTGGGCTTCTGATTGACGATGACGCCCGCCGGTGCCGTGTCACTGTACACATATGTGACATCCGGCATCGTATAGTAACTTGACGCGCTGAACCACTCCTGAAGCTCTTCGGTATAATAGACTCCGGTGAAGTTGTCCACCGTTATGTTCTTGTAGTCGTTGAGGCTGTTGTTTATGAGCAGCTTGTCGAGGATGTAGTATCCGGCGATGCAGCCTACTATCAGGAAGGCCACCGTCACTCCCATTATGATCGGGAACATGGCCTTGCTCTGCTTGCCGCCTTTTTTCTTCCCGGATCCTGTCGAGCTGTCGGAGCCTGTGCTTTTTCTGCCGGCTTTCTTCTTCTTTTCCTTGAAGACTATCTTCGGATTTTCCCTGAGTTCAGAGATCTGCGCCAGCATCTCCTCAGCCGACTGGTACCGGTCTCCCGGATCCTTTTCCATGGCTCTGAGTATTATCTGTTCCAGACCCACCGGGATGTTCGGATTGAGCTCTCTGGGGCTCTTGGGCTCGTCGTTCACCTGCATCAGGGCCACTGAAACAGGGGAGTCCGCCGTAAACGGCAGCTTGCCCGTAGCCATCTCGTACATCATCACTCCGAGGGAATACAGGTCTGATCTCGCGTCTATCTTCTTCCCGCTTGCCTGCTCCGGGCTTATGTAGAACACGGTGCCGATGGCCTTGTCTGTGACCGTAAGCGTGTCGGCGTTCGGAAGCTTCGCGATACCGAAGTCCGTGACCTTTATGACACCGTTCTTGAGCAGCATGATGTTCTGGGGCTTGATGTCCCTGTGGACTATTTTCTTCTTGTGCGCATGGGCAAGGCCTCTCAGTATCTGGGTCGTATAACCTATGATCTCCTTGAGGCTCAGTATCTCCCTGTGCTCGATATAGCTCTTCAGGGTGATGCCTTCCACGTACTCCATCACGATATACTTGACGTTCTCCCTTACGGAAACGTCGTATATGTTGACTATGTTCTGGTGTGAAAGCATGGCAACGGCCTTAGATTCATTTATGAACCGCTGGACCGACTGAGTATCCGCCGCTATCTCCTCTCTCAGGATCTTCACGGCTACTTCACGTCTCATTAGGGTATCCGTGGCCTTGAACACCACAGCCATTCCCCCGACGCCTATGACCCTTTCTATTCTGTATCTGTTGTCAAATACCTGACCAACGTATCTTTCGTATGATTCCATGTCCGCCTCCGTAATCAGACAGACAGGATGACTGCCGTTATGTTGTCGGGGCCTCCGCGGTCATTCGCGAGGCTGATCAGCTTCTCGCACGCCGCCTTGGCTTCATCGCCGTCCGAGATGTCCTTCACGATGCTGAAGATCTCATCGGCTTCCACCTGGTTCGAAAGACCGTCGCTGCACAGCAGGATCTTGCTTCCGGAAGGCACCGGGAACGGATAGAAATCGCTCTCGATGTCATCCTCGGTACCGACTGCCCTCGTTATTATGTTCTTGTTCGGAGCGGTCCTGGCTTCTTCGTAGGACATCTTTCCGAGATCCACCAGAAACTGTACGTACGAGTGATCCTTCGTGATCTGAGTGATTCCCTTCTCGTCTATGAGGTACAGGCGGCTGTCCCCCACGTTCACCGCATATGCCTTGGTCCCGCATATGATGCAGCTCACGAGAGTAGTGCCCATTCCCTCCAGTTCTCTGTCCTCACCGGCCTTCTTCTTCACGTCGAAATTGGCTCTTTCGACTGCTTTGGCCATGACGGCTGAGAAATCCTGTTCCGACATGCCGATGAACGCGGGGCTGTTCTTCTCCTCCTCTTTTATGAGAGAAGTGTACGAATGTACCGCGATGGATGAGGCGACAGAACCTCCGGCGGCGCCGCCCATGCCGTCGCAAACCACGGCAAACAGGGCGTCCTCGGCAAATTTCGCCACTATGAAGTTGTCCTGGTTCATCTCCCGAACCATTCCCGTATCAGTAGCACCGTAGAAAACCATTGGATCCTCCGATCAAATTATGTATCTTCTTTTTGCTGTATATGTCTGAGCCTCAGCTGCCCGCAGGATGCAGTCACATCCGCGCCCAGCCTTCGGCGTATCGTCGCATTGATGCCTGAGTTCTTCAGTACCTGCCCGAACCGTCCGGCCCTTTCCGCGGATGGAGCTTCCAGCCCCGTCTCCCGGACATCGTTGAGCCTTATGAGGTTCACGTGGCAGGGGGATCTCATCCCCTTTTTGAGTAGGGCGGCCAGTTTGAGGGCATCCTCCTCCGAATCGTTCTTTCCGGAAATGAGGGTATACTCGAAGGTCACCCGTCTTCCGGTCATGTCAAAGTATTCCCGGCACGCGTCGAGCAGCTCGCTTATGCCGTACGCCCTGTTCACGGGCATCAGCGCCGATCTGGTAGCGTCATCCGAAGCGTGGAGCGATACCGAAAGGGTGACGGGAAGTCCCGTTTCCATCAGTTTCCTGATCCCCGGTATCAGTCCGCACGTGGACAGGGCTATGTGTCTCACTCCGAGGCCAAGGCCCTTTTTATCGCTCACCAGGCGGATGAACCTTATGACGTTGTCAAAGTTGTCGAGAGGCTCGCCGGTGCCCATGAGCACCACGCCGTCCACCCGTTCCCCGGTGTCACGACCCGCCATGACCACCTGTCCGTAGATCTCCGAGGCCGTAAGATCCCTGACCTTTCCGAGCAGGGTCGAGGCGCAGAACCTGCAACCCATGGCGCACCCCGCCTGGGACGACACGCACAGGGACGTGCCGTGCTCGTATCTCATGAACACGGACTCCACGCATTCCCCGTCGGTCATCTCAAACAGGTACTTCACGGTACCGTCGATTTTCGACACCTTTTTCTCTGCGATCCTCGGCATGCGGTAGTCGGCTTTTTCGAGAAGCGCGGCCCTGAACACCTGGGGCAGGTCGGTCATCTCCCCGATGCCGTAGCCCTTCGCCATATCGGCGAACAGCTGTTTCGCCCTGTAGGGCTTTTCGCCCAGTCCCGTAACGAAGCCTTCAAGCTCGTCCGGGTACATGGACATGATCTCATTGTTCATCATAGTCAGTCAGTTCTTTCAAGTATCGCGTAGTAGAAGCCGTCGCACCCGTCAGTGTGGGGCAGGAACTGCCTTGAGCATACGCACCTGAACCCGGGATGCTTTTCAAGAAAATCCCCGACAACGTCACCGTTCTCCTCCGGAAACACCGTACAGGTGCTGTAGACGAGGGTCCCGTGTTCCCTCACGTATCTTGAAGCCCCGTCAAGGATGGCTTTCTGTATCTCCGGCAGTCTCGCGAACTGATCCGGATCCTTGTACCTTATATCGGGCTTCTTGCCCATGACGCCGATACCGGAGCACGGCGCGTCGCACAGCACCCGGTCAGCCTTCCCGAAGAGCTCCGGCAGGGGATCCCTGCCGTCGCGCTGTCCGGTCCCGATGATCGAGATTCCCAGCTTCCCGGCTTCCTTCTCTAAGAGAGACAGCTTGTTCCCGTGGATGTCGAGAGACAGGATCCGTCCCCTGTTATCCATGTCCATGGCCATGTAAAAGCTCTTTCCGCCCGGACACGCGCAGGTGTCTATCACGAACTCTCCCGGTCTGGCTCCCACGGCTGACGCAGCAGCGGCGGATGCCGGGTCCTGGACGAACCAGAGGCCCCTTTCCAGACCTTCTCTGGCCTCACGGCCGATGCCGTCCACCAGGACGACTTTCCCCGCAAGGTCTGACAGGCGGGATCCCGGAAGCAGGTCCAGCGCCTCTTCAGGCGTGATTTTCAGGGTATTCACCCTGAGGCCGGCTGCGTTTTTCCCGGGCAGGACGCCCATCGCTCCGAGCAGGCGGTCTGTTTCGTCCCCGTATGCCGAGAGGAGCCTGAGGGCCAGTTTCTCCGACACGGAATGTCTGACCGAAAGTTCCCCGGGAGTGTTCCCTGCCGGAAGATCCGCAGGTCTTCCGGCCCGTATGAAGCCTCTGAGCACCGCGTTGACATACCCCCTCCTGTTTTTCGGAAGCAGGCCCACGGTCTCATCCACCGCGGAATATTCGGGGATCCTGTCCATGTATGCGAGCTGATATATACCCAGCCTCAGAGCCGTTACGACGTCGAGGTCAAGTTCCGCGACCGATCTTTTCGAAAACCGCGATATGATCCAGTCGAGGGTCAGCTTCCTCTCGGTGACCCCGTATACCAGCCTGGTGTAAAGTCCTCTGTCTGCATCCGTCATCCCTTCGCTCCCCTTCAGGGAGACGTCGACTTCAATGTTCGGATATCTGCCGTTTTTCTCTATGGACATCAGCGAAGCCATGGCCTGTGCCCTTGGGTTGGCCCTGTCCGTCATCGCTTCGACGACCTCGATATCATGGCAAGCAGCCTGAGCATCTGCAGGATGCTAGTGGCAAGTGCCGCCACGTAGGTGAGGGCCGCGGCTCTGAGGACTTTCTTCGCCCCGGCAACGGTCTCCCCGTCCACTCCCCCGGACTCGAGGGCCGTGAGCGCCCTTCTGCTGGCATTGATCTCCACCGGCAGAGTCACGAACTGGAACAGGACGCAGGCGGCAAAGAATACGACTCCGATGACGGCCAGCGGCCTGAATGAAAACAGTATCCCCAGGATCACAAGGGGCCACGAGAGTATCGACCCGATCCTCGTCACCGGGATTATGGCCGTCCTGATCTTTATGGGGCCGTATCCGTCGGCATACTGGAGAGCGTGCCCCGCCTCGTGGGCCGCCACTCCCACCGCCGCTATCGAACGCTCGGAATATACCGATCCCGAAAGGCTTATGATGTTGGTCTGGGGATTGAAGTTGTCAGTGAGTTCACCGCCGGTCGGGGCGATGCTCACCCCGGCGCAGTTCCCTGATCCCAGCACCAGCTTTGCTGCCTCATAGCCGCTGAGTCCCGAGGGCGACGGTATCTTGGAATATTTCGAATATGTGCGCTTCACGTATATCTGGGCCGCCAGGGTTATCACGAGGGCAGGTATCATGTATAGCAGATATGAGATATCGAATCCGTTTATGTACATAAATGCGCCCTCCTCTCTGAATTCAGTATTTCAGGACGTCTCCCTGGAAGACCTTTCTTCCGCGGACGAAATCCGCGGCTGCCATCCGCTTTTTGCCTTCAGGTATGACGGACGTCAGCACCACGCTCCCGCTGCCGCATCTCACGGTGATCCCGTCCCTGATGTCTGTAACTGTGCCCGGCGCGGCATCCGCATCGGGGCCGGAGCAGATCCGGGCCTCCGCCACCTTCAGCAGTTTCCCGTCCGCGGTCCGCGTAACGGCGCAGGGCGACGGTGAAAGCCCTCTTACAAGGTCCGCGACCTTTTTTGCCGGTTCCGAGAAATCTATGACCGTATCTTCTTTTTCTATCTTCCTTGCATAAGTCGAAAGGCTGCCGTCCTGAGGTTCCTTCGGCAGATCTTTCCCCGCCATCAGGATGTCGCACACCCTGCACAACGCGTCTCCTGCGAGGACCGCGAGCCTGTCGTGGACAGTCTCAAGATCGTCACTGTCTCCGATGGGGCATTCCAGCTTAAGGATCATGTCGCCGGTATCCAGCCCGTCGTCCATGTACATGGCCGTTATCCCCGTCACTTTCTCCCCTTCAATGATGGCTCTCTGGATGGGGGCCGCTCCTCTGTACTTCGGCAGGAGGGACGCGTGGGCGTTGATGCACCCGTATTTCGGGAACGCGATCACTTCGTGAGGCAGGATGTTCCCGTAAGCGCACACGAATATGACGTCGGGCTCAAGCTCCTCCAGCACCGGCATCAGCGATCCGTCCCTCAGGGTCCGCGGCTGATATACCGGGATCCCGTGTTCCAGGGCGAACTCCTTCACCGGCGAATATATGACCTTCATGCCCCGTCCGCTCTGCTTGTCTGCCCTGGTGACGGCGCCCAGCACCCGGACGCCTTTCTTTTCGTAAAGTGATCTCAGGCACGTCTCCGCGATCTCGGGTGTGCCCATGAAAAGTATATTGAGTTCCTTGATCATTTCCCCTTATTGTATTCTTCCGTGTATTTCATGGCCTCTTCGTAGGAAAGGAGCTTAACGGTCCTTTCGGTGAAGAGGTGCCCGTCCAGATGATCCAGCTCGTGGCAGAGACATCTCGCCTCCAGCCCCTCGCCCGTCACCTCGAAGGGCCTTCCCTTCCTGTCCGTGGCCCGGACCGTCACTCTGGCCGGCCGTCTGGTCACTCCCCACACTCCCGGCACTGACAGACATCCCTCGATGTCCTCCTGCTCTCCTTCCGCGGAGACGATCTCCGGATTTATGAAATCCAGGATCTCATCCCCGATGTACAGGACTGCGATCCGTTTAAGGACTCCCACCTGCGGAGCCGCCAGTCCGGCGCCGTCCGCTTGCACGAGGGTCTCCCTCATGTCGTCCAGGAGCCTCGTTATCCGCGGGGTTATCTCCGTGACATATTTGCATTTTTTCGAGAGGACGGGATCGCCCTCTTCCACTATGTTCCTTATAGCCATTTTTCACCGTCTCCGGCTGCTTCGTCATATGGTGCTGGGATTCAGGTCCACCGATATGCCGACGCCGGATCTTCCTTTCCCTGAGTACTGAACCGAGTCGGGAGTCTTTCCGAAGTCTCTGAGGAGCTTCGAAAACAGTTCCCTCGTCGGGCGTCCGAGACTGCATTTCATGACCAGTCTCATCCTGTATGTGTTGCTGACCCTGTACACCGGAGCCTCAAATGGCCCGAACAGGATCAGAGGTATGTCTCTGCTGTTTTTCGCGGCCTCCACCACTTTCCCGTACATGTATGCGGCCGCCCTGCCGAGGAGCCCCTCGTCGGGCGAGCTGAGTGTAAGCACGGCTATGTCGCAGAACGGCGGAAATTTCAGGGCCTTCCTGAGCTTTATCTCCTCTTCGTAGAAAGCCTCGTAGTTCTGGCCTGCCGCCTGATACAGGAGCCTGTTCTCCGGATTGTATGTCTGGATCACTGCAAATCCGGGGGTATCGGCCCTTCCTGCCCTGCCTATGACCTGGGTTATCATGGAGAAGGTCCGTTCCCCCGCCCGGTAGTCGTCCGCCATGAACGCTCCGTCCGCGTTCAGGACGCCCACGGTGGCCACCTTCGGGAAATCGTGTCCCTTCGTCACCATCTGGGTCCCGAGCAGAACGTCCGCGTCGCCGCGGCGGAACCGGTCGAGGATCTCCTCGTGCGAGTTCCTGTATGTGGTAGTATCATGATCCATCCGGGCTATCCTCAGGTCCGGGAACATGGCCACGATGTCGTCTTCCGCCTTCTGGGTCCCGCATCCCATGAACATGAAATGCTCCTTCCCGCATTCGGGGCAGACCTTCGGAAGGACCGTTTTGTATCCGCAGGTGTGGCAGACAAGGTATCCGCCTGCCCTCCTGTCGTTCTCAAGCCCGAAAGGCTCCTCATCCGCATCCGGGAGACTGTTTCTGAGCCCGCCCCGCCTTTTGCTGTGGTATGTCAGGGTGACGGAGCAGTTCGGGCACTTTATGCTTTTGCCGCAGCTGCGGCAGCTCACGTAGTTGTTGTATCCCCTTCTGTTCAGGAAGAGTATGGACTGGTTTCCCTTCCGGTGGTCTGATATGAGGCGTCTTGCCAGCACCGATCCCACGGGAGTCAGGTTGCCTTTCTGAAGTTCCTCCCTCATGTCGCAGATCACGACGTCCGGAAGCTTCGCGTCGCCGTATCTCTCCTTCAGTTCCACAAGGGTGTATTTCCCGCTCTTCGCCTTGTAGTAGCTTACCACCGAAGGCGTCGCCGACGCCAGCAGCAGCATCGCGGAGTTCCTTCCGCATCTGTA
This sequence comes from uncultured Ruminococcus sp., assembly GCA_902783755.1. Taxonomy (GTDB): domain Bacteria; phylum Bacillota; class Clostridia; order Oscillospirales; family CAG-272; genus UMGS1696. The sequence continues at coordinate 21,234 of CACZSC010000108.1, forward strand.
GCTCGCAACGTCGTGGGCGTAATATTTCGGGTTGGTGTCGCTTTTGTACGTGTACTCCTGCTCCTCGTCTATGAGGATCAGGCCGAGATCCTTCACCGGCGCGAATATGGCCGATCTGGTGCCTATGACCAGGGTCGCTTCCCCCTCCCGGATCCTTCTCCAGGCGTCGTATCTCTCGCTCTGGGAAAGGGCCGAGTGGATCACCGCCACCCTTTCTCCGTATCTGGCCAGGAATATGAGGACCGCCTGCGGCGTCAGGGCTATCTCCGGCACCAGCATTATGACGCCCCTGCCCTCTTCCAGCGCCCTGTCGATCACCTCCAGCATCACATTGGTCTTTCCGGATCCGGTGACGCCGTGGAGCAGTACGGCGCAGGGCTTTTCCCCGTACTTCTCAAGTATCCTGCCGCACGCTTTTTCCTGTGCCTCAGACAGCGCGGGCTTCTTCGACTGGCTGCTGAAGGCGCGCCTTTTGCCGTTCATCCATTCGGTCGTGAAGCGGTTTCTGAAGATCTCCCGCTCCTCCGATATCAGGTAGCCCTTCTCGGCGAGCGCGTCAGCGGCCGAACTCACCGCCGCCTTTGAGATCCCGCAGTCCTCGGCGATCTCCTCTTCGGAGCCCTCGCCGCACATTGCAACGTATCTGAGTATCTTTTTCCTGTTTTCCCCTCTTACACCGGATATGAGAGCTTCCGCCGCATCCGGGTCCGCGGGGATGCTGCCTCTCGACAGCACGCGGGTCTTCTTTATCTTTCCCATCCCTTTGACGTCGGATGACCTTTCCAGTTCCCCGGACGCGACCAGGGCCGACAGCTGTCTCGACACGTCTCTCCCCAGTCTGGCGGACAGTTCCGCCTTTGTGAACCGCCTGTTTCCGAAAGCTTCGCGTATCTCATGTACGAGGCCTGTTCTGTCGGCGCCTTCGGACAGCGAATAGTACTCCGTAACCTTTCCGAACGCTCCGGGCGGCACGACCGTCCTGACGGCGTCTCCCATGGTGCAGAGGGTGTGGTCCCTGAGGAAATCGCACAGTCCGAGAAGTTCCCCGTCAAGCACGGGTGCGCCTTCAAGGGTCCTGACCACAGCCTTGAGACCGTTCTCGCCTTCGGCCGTTTCGGAAACGGAGACGCAGAGACCTGTCACGGGCCTGTTCCCCCGTCCGAAGGGAACCTCTACGAAAGTCCCCTCACGGAGTTTTCCGTACAGGTCCGGGGGAACGGAATATGAATAGGGCCTGTCGGCTGAGTATGGCACATCCAGTATGTATACCGAACAGATCCTTTCCATGATTCTCTCCCGCCTTCGCTTTTATCGTAACGTACCGGCAGCGGATCATTCCGCTTCGCCGAAATTCGCTTCCTCGTCCTCCACCAGTTTCTTGGCGTCCGCGTCGTCCGTAAGGCTGACTTCGGTCCCGTCCGGCTCTATGATCTTGAATTTGCCGTCGTGCAGACCGTTGATGGCCAGCTTCACGGCTTTCTCGTCGCGGTATTCCTTGTCTATCTGCAGCGGCGCCGGACTCTTCTTGTCGCCGTCGCGGCTGGCGAGCTTCTCCGCCTCTTCCTTCATCTCGACATATTCGTCCGTGATGATCCTGGCGCACTTCGCAGTGGCGATGGCCAGAGCGTATCTGTTGAGCCCGCTTTCCTTCTGAAGTTCCTGTATCGATGGATTGATCATGGTGATGTATCTCCTGTCAGTTAATATTCCTTATTTGTTTTCCGTTTTTCCGTAGCCTTCCTCGAACACCTCGCCGGACCTGCAGGTCCTGAGATGCTCCGCCCTTATGACGGAAAGAAGGTCCCTCGCGCACTTGTCTGCCCTGTTCGTCTCGTTTATGAGCAGGTATTCGTATTTCGGGGTCTGGCTCACTTCGAAAAGGGCTCTTTCAAGCCGCCTCTGTATCTCCTCCTCGGTCTCCGTGCCCCGGCCCCTGAGCCTTCTCTCCAGCTCTTCCCTGTCGGGAGCCGTCAGCATTATGGTGACGCAGCCGTCCCCCAGAAGCCTCTTGACCTGTCCGCAACCGTCCACCTCTATCTCCAGGATCACGTCGCGTCCTTCCTCCGTGATGCGCCTGGTCTCGGATTTCAGGGTCCCGTAGTAGTTGCCGTTGTATTCGGTGTACTCGAGGATCTCCCCGTCCCTTACCATTTTCTCGAACTGCTTCCTGGTCTTGTAGAAGTAGTTGACTCCTTCCTTTTCCCCTTCCCTGGGCTTGCGAGACGTGGCGGACACCGCCACCCCGGTCCGGTCGTATATCTTTCCGAGCTCTTCTATCACGGTGCCCTTACCGCTGCCGGAAGGGCCCGAGATCACGAAGACGAGCCCGTGGTCTCTTTCGGTCATTCTTCCTCACCGTCCCTCTGCTCGCCGCCCGCCAGCCTGGCGGAGACGGTCTCGTTCTGGAGAGCCGACAGGACCACGTGGTCAGAGTCGGTTATGACGAGACACCTGGTCTTCCTGCCGCTGGTGCAGTCTATGGCGCGTCCCGAGTCCTTGGCGTCCTGGACCAGCCTCTTCGCCGGTGACGACTCCGAGTTGATCACGGCCACCACCCGCTCGGCGTTTATCATGTTGTTGAATCCGACGTTCACGAATTTCATCAGCCTTACCCTGCCTTATTCCAGATTCTGTATCTGCTCGCGGATCTTCTCGAGCTCCGTCTTCATGTCCACCACTATATGGGCGATCTCCGGATCCTGTGACTTGGATCCCGCAGTGTTTATCTCGCGGTTTATCTCCTGCACCAGGAAATCCAGTTTCCTTCCCGCCGCCTCGTCGGACCTCAGTATCCCGTCGAGGGC